>NZ_FMYP01000042.1 GCF_900096565.1 Williamwhitmania taraxaci | reverse complement strand
GCATTCGCCGCCGCATAAAACCAGCATGAGGTAGGATCGAAACAAATCACTGTAGGAATACTGTGCCTTAACTCCCCGAATGCCAAGCGTTTGGTCTATGGTGTCGTAAATAGAGGCCTCCCGGATAATTTTGTCTGCAAAATTTATTCCGCCAAAAGAGTTGATGGTGTCGCTAGAATATGTAATTTTCATCCGCTACGATGTTTTCACCTAAGTAGGTGAAAATATTTTAATCGGGAAAGCCTTGTGATGATTATTATTACAGGGGTTCCCGATTATTTTATGCTTTTATGTTGCGGATATAAGGTAATACTAAAAAGTCATCTTCACCATAAAAAGGATTACGATGCCAAACATAAGGGCCAAGAGTTGGATGAAATGGCGTACGAAGAGCTGAACATTGTCCGCAAATGCATTAAGGATGTTCGGGAAATGCTACAGAACTCCATCGAAATATATAGCCAAACCATACAAGGTGTCTCCTTGGAGGATCGTAAGCTGCTTAAGAAAGTAAATGTAAGAGTGGATGAACTCAACACAGAGGCAAAGAAGCTTAAGCAAAACCTTACCTCTACGCTACTGAAGTTTAAAGCCGACTCCATAGAAACAGGTCACTTTTACGTGCAGGTGATTGATTATTTGCGGGAGCTTGCCCATTCCTTGTCATTTGTTACCGGGCCAAGTTTACAGCATATCGATAATAACCATAAGGGATTCAACAAAGCGCAACAGCTGGAACTCAAAGAGATAAACATTAAGGTATCCAACCTCTTTGATAAGATAATCAAGATGATATCGGATAACGATTTTACCGATATACCTACAATTATCCTTGCCCAGCAAGACTTGCTCGAAAGTATTAATGCAGCACGGAAGAATCAGGTTAAGCGTATCAAATCGAATGAAACAGGAACACGCAATAGCGTTCTCTTCCTTGGTATTCTCAATGAGTCCAAGAACATGCTACTGCAAACCATAAACCTACTTAAAGCGCAACGAGATTTCATTCTTAATAACTACGATGAATAGGCTAGAGACAACACGATAGAGCATCGCTCTTCTACGTCTAAAATCACATCTGCTTCAATAACACTTTAAAGCGTACTGAAACAGATTAATAAAAAAAGAGAATGACCGCCATGGCGGTCATTATTCTTTTCAAACTATACCCAAGGGTATGACTCACACCTCAGAGCTATATCTCCACCAGAAAATTTTGAGTCATAGAAACTGTTATGATGATTATCTGTTGGCATATTAGATGCCATTTCTCAATAAAAAACTATTGAACCCCGCTCTTCTTCAAGATGGCTTCATATTTTCGATCCGATACTTGGATATGGTTAATTAGCCACTCCTTCAGAAATTTCATCAACTCTATGGCTACCGTTGAATCGTTTAGCCGGCTTTTTGCCTTCATCGCTTTAATCTTTTCAATAAAGTGCTGATGCTCGATGATATGATTCTCGAGATTGGGATATTTGGCACATTTCATAAAGAACTCCTCGCGCCTGAAATGGTAAAGGGTGTAGTCCTCTACCTTCTTAATAATGGGGGCTAGTAACTCCCGGCCTTTGCCATTAGAAAGCGCTACCAGAAGTTCATCGATTAGCGCTACCAGCTTTTGATGATCGTCATCGATACTCTTGATTCCCAATTCATACTTTTTATCCCAATCTATAAAAAACATAAGCGATTCTTTTATTAAAAAATTGGCTCCCATTCGGAATCCTAATCTTATTACCTAGCTTTTTCTACAAAGAGAGATCGCAGTACAATCCGTGTCGATTCACTGCAGTCTACCATTTGCCGACCTTCAGGATTCTTTAATCCACGAACTTATACCCTACGCCCTTAATGGTTTTGATAAAATCATCCCCTATCTTCTCACGCAGCTTACGAATGTGCACATCGATGGTTCTATCGCCAACGATTATGTTGTCGCCCCAAATGGAGGAGAAAATCTCATCACGGGTAAAAACCTTGTTTGGCTTAGAATGTAGCAACGCCAGCAGCTCAAACTCCTTCTTGGGCAGCACCAAATCCTCTCCGTTCTTTACCACCAAAAAACGCTCCCGATCCATAACGATTCCTGCCACATTTTCGTTCGAATTCGTGGCAGACTCTTCATTTCTTAAAAAATCATGCCGCTTCAACAGAGCCTTTATTCGGCTTACAAGCACCTTGGGCTTAATGGGTTTTGAGATATAATCGTCGCCCCCGGCATCAAATCCAGCTATTTGGGAGTAGTCCTCGCCCCTTGCTGTTAAAAAGGCCACAAGGATATTCTTCAGTTTGGGATTCGATCGAATTACCTGGCAAGTTTCAATGCCATCCATCTCCGGCATCATTACGTCCAAAAGAATAAGATGAGGCATAACTTCCTCCGCAAGTTTAACGGCGGCGGCTCCATTGCTGGCTGTATAAACCTGAAAACCTTCTTTTTGAAGATTGTAGGTTACGAATTCCAAAATATCGTTCTCATCATCTACAAGGAGTATTCTAAACGACTGTTCCATGCCTCAAGTTAGTTATTAATGGCTTTTTTACGCGTGCAATAAACTTAACAATAGTGTAATCGTGTGCCAACAGTCCAACTATTATCAATAAGCCATACCGTTTCACGATCAGAAACAAAAGTATCTCCAATATGGTTTCACGGCATTAAATTAAAGCTAATTATAAAGAAAATCAAGGAAACATAGCCTTAATGAAACAATAATCTTATGCTAATAGAGATAGGATCACTTGTACGTTCCTTTGCAAAGGATTTTAGTGATAATGAACGACACTTTATATAATGGAAATTAAGAAAGCGAGTATAACACTCTTTATTATTGCAATCGCAACCCTTCGGGCACTTGCTCAGACGGGATCCATCCAAGGAACAATAACCGATAAAACAACTGGTGAAACGCTAATTGGAGCAGCGGTGGTGATTTCGGGCACCAATAACGGAATCACTTCCGATTTGGATGGCAATTTCAGCCTTAGAAATGTGAAGGCGGGAACCTACATACTGGATGTAAGCTACATATCGTATGCACCAAAAAAAATTATGGGAGTAAGAGTTGACAACAATACGGCAACCACTGTAAATATTGTTTTGGAAAGCGTTAATCAGCAGTTGGAAGCGATTGTGGTTACTGCCACCAAGAAAACCAATACTGAGGTTTCTATGATTAACTCCATAAAGGCAAGCCAGCTCATTGTTAGTGGAATCTCGAGCCAGCAAATTACAAAAACGCAAGATAAGGATGCCTCGGAAGTCGTTAGAAGAATTCCGGGCATCTCCATAATCGATGGTAAGTTCATCGTAATTCGTGGCCTTTCCCAACGATATAATAATGTATGGCTGAATGGATCGGCAGTTCCCAGCTCCGAGGCTGATTCGAGAGCCTTCTCTTTTGATATGATTCCAAGTTCTCAACTCGATAACATTACAGTTTTGAAATCTCCGGCACCCGAATTTCCGGCCGATTTTTCCGGAGGGTTTGTGGAGATAGTAACAAAGGATGTGGCGGAATCCAATTCGCTGGAATTTAGCTACGGAACCGGATTTAATGATCAAACACTAAATAAGGCATTCAAAATTGCCCCAAAGGGGAACCTCGATTTTCTCGGTTTTGATGATGGAACTCGTAGTCTTGCGACTAACGTTCCCTACCGCCTGAATAATGATATCACTTCCAATGGTGCTCAAATAAATGATTTTTCCCGCAATGGATTAAACAACCAATGGAGTAGCGAAAACTTCCAATCATTGGGTAGACCCGATCAACGTTTTTCGCTTACGCTCGATAGAAGATACACTATTGCTAGCCAAAAAAAAATCAGCTTATCGTTAGCAGGCAACTATAGCCATACCTACAAGGCATTGCATAACATGGAAAATGCATTAATTGGATCATACGACATTATTAATGACCGACCAAACTACTTCTTTAAATATGTCGATAATCAGTATAACGTTGAATCAAAGATTGGGGGAATGTTTAACTTATCGTATGTTCCAAACAACAGTAATAAGCTACAGTTCCGAAACAATATAAACCAGCTAGGCCGAAACAGGCTTACCGAACGCTCTGGTGAACAATTTAACAGCGGATACTATCAGGAAAAGCAGGAATTCCTTTACACGAACCGGCTTACCTACACCAGTCAACTTTCCGGTAACCATGATATAAACGAAATCCAAAAGATCGATTGGAATTTAGGTTACTCCCTCTCCCAGATGAATCAACCCGATAGGCGCACCATTTCACGCGATCGGAATATCAACGATTTGACGGCACCATTGGAAATGGATCTTAACGATACCAAACGATTATTTGTCGATTTACAGGAAAATATCTTTTCGGGTGCAGCCAACTATCAAATCAAGTTGAACCATGCCACCGGTTTTAATCCAACAATTAAAGCAGGGTTTTATGGAGAGTTGAAGAACCGAAATTACGATACTCGCTCCTTTTACTACATACTCAACTCATCTGCCGATCCATTGCTCACCCTACAGCCAACCGATGTGATCTTTAGCAACGATAATATAGGAATTAATGGAGTATATCTCTTCGAAGACACCAGAAACACCGATAACTATAAAGCAGACAACCAACTCGTAGCTGGCTACTTGGGGATTAATATTCCAATAAATAGACTCAACATATACGGCGGAGTTCGGATTGAAAATAACCAAATGGGAGTAACCAAATACATATCAATGGATCCTACAAACTTTGAAACAAAACGGTTGACCAATAATAAATCGGATATATTTCCATCGCTTAACACTACTTTCAATGTTAGTGAAAGGCAAATTGTGCGATTGGCATACGGGGCAACCATTAACCGTCCGGAGTTTCGAGAGTTATCCCCTTCGACCTACTACGATTTTGAACTCTTCAGCTTCGTAAAAGGAAATGAAAATCTAAAAACTGCTTACGTTCAAAACATTGATTTGCGCTACGAATTTTATCCTAAAACCGGAGAGATGGTTACCGTAGCACTCTTTTATAAAAACTTTGAGAACCCAATTGAATCGACCTACTACGAAAATGCAGGAGGGTATACCTACTCTTTTACCAATGCAAAATCGGCCAACAACATTGGCGCTGAGCTTGATTTTAAGAAGGATCTTGACGTTATTGGATTGAAAAACTTTTCACTTTCGGTAAACGCCGCTTATATAAACAGCAAAGTAAAGTTCGACGATAGCAATACCTTGGAGCATAGCCGGCCCATGCAAGGTCAATCGCCCTACTTAATTAATACCGGACTTTTCTACCAAAACGAGAAACTTAACCTGTCCTGTGGTCTGCTTTACAATGTTATTGGCGAGCGTATTGTGGGCGTTGGAAGAAGAGTAGCCGGAAACTCAAACATATCGGTTCCAGATATCTACGAACGACCTCGAAATTTAATGGACTTTACTTTTAATGTTAAGGTTTTCAAAAGGATTAACATTTCCGGGGCTGTGAAGAATTTACTGAACCAGTCTGTAGAACTTCAGCAAACGGCAACCTATACCGATGCCAATGGCGCATCACAAACAAGAAACCAAACAAAGCTAAAGTATAATCCAGGACGTAACTTCTCAATTTCGTTAGCCTTAAAGTTTTAATAATTCAAGTAATCTTTAAATCTTAAATCTATGAAAACAAGAACAAATCTATTTCTAGGAGTGATGATGCTAGTGGCAATCTTTACGAGCTGCAGCAAAGAAGATGACACTACCCCAGTTGGTCCTGTTATTCCAACAGATGCAGTGGCATGGACTGGAACTTCGATTGGTGATGGATCCGATGCCTTCGAAATCAAAGGAAAATATACGATTAAGAAAGGGGTATACTCCCTTAAAGGCTGGGTATATATTGTAAGCGGATCAGAACTTTACATTGAACCGGGTACCATTATTAAAGGCGACAAGGCCACCAAAGCCACTATCATTGTAGAGCCAGGTGGAAAACTTTTTGCTGAAGGAACCCAAGCTCTTCCAATTATAATGACCTCGGCTCAAGCGCCGGGAAGCCGTAAACCTGGCGATTGGGGTGGACTCGTAATTTGTGGAAAAGCAAAGAATAATGCAGGAATAATGACAATTGAAGGAGGTCTTCGGACACAACATGGTGGATCCGACGATACCGATAATTCTGGGGTTATTCGCTACGTCCGCATCGAGTTTGCAGGATACCCATTTGCAACTGATCAAGAAATCAATGGTCTAACCATGGGTTCGGTTGGGAATGGCACAAAAGTAGATCACGTTCAAGTATCCTACTCCAACGACGACTCATACGAATGGTTTGGTGGATCGGTTAGCTGTAAATACCTTATTGCTTTCCGTGGTTGGGACGATGATTTTGATACAGATAATGGTTTCAGCGGAAAAATGCAATTCTTGCTTGGCGTTCGCGATCCAAAAATTGCTGACCAATCGGTATCCAATGGTTTTGAATCGGACAATAACGCTAGTGGCACAGCAACAGAGCCTTATACCTCAGCCGCATTTAGCAATGTAACGCTAATAGGCCCCAAAGGCAAGGATGCTCAATTTGCAAACACCGCGTCTTATGTCGATGGTGGAGGAATGAACCCAAATAATGGATCTCGTCTCGGTCTGTTCCATTCAGCAATTCAGATTCGTAGGAACTCGCACCTTAACATTTTCAACAGTGTTGCGGTAGGATATCCTGTTGGTCTTATTGTTGAAAACGATAAAGGTAGTGCAACTCAAACAGCAGCAACCAATGGTGTTTTAGCCGTTCAAAATGTTGTATTTGGAGGTATGACTATTCTTGGTAGCGATAAGAACAAAACTTGGTTAGACCAATTTTCATCCAATGCCACTACCCTTGATGCAACCAAAGTCTCCTTCTCAAATACTTACTTTTTGCGCGACAATGGAGGAAATTCAAACCTTCCCTCGATTGCCGATCTTAAGTTAAGTGAAATAAACTATGGTCCTATGGCTGGCAGCCCATTGGTAGGCAAAAGTAACTTGTTTACCCCTGCACTTTTAAATAACGCTACCTTCGACAAGGTTGATTTTATTGGCGCTTTCAGAAGCGATTCCGATACAGACAACTGGACTAAAGGGTGGACCAACTTCGATCCTCAAAATACGGTTTACTAGGAGGGTTATTTTGGCATCACTTTAATTTATATTGCGAAACTGGCAAGCTTTTTTAAGCAACCCAGTTTCGATTTTTTTTCATTTATCAATTTGTAACTAAAGAGGCGTTGGACTAAATCCGATTGAGCCGTTTGGCTATTAATCCCTTCCCATTAAGAAAAATGGATTGAATGGTTAGGCACAACAACTTATCTACCAAAACTTCTGCTATGGAACTGCATCGTATTAAGAATAAAATAGTTGAAAACATAGCAACTAAATTTTTATTAGATTGCCAAACAGCCAAAACTTAATATTGCCACGCCTCATTTTTTACTATTATTGCACCATAAACTGTTTTCCATGAAGAGAATAATCATTTCAATCTTAGCCCTAATTGTAGCCCTACCATTAGTTGGTCAAGATATTAAGGAAGGGAAAGAGGGTATCTTCCTAAACAAAGAGGGTAAGCCTTACAATGGAACCTATCAAGAGTTTTACGATAGTACCCGTGTAAAGGTAGAGATTCCAATGGTAGAAGGTAAAAAGGATGGATCGATGAAGCTATTCTTTGAAAACGGACAGGTTAATGAAATCCGTGTTTATAAGAACGGAAAGATGGATGGCACCTGGCTTACTTTTACCGAAAAAGGCACCAAGGTAGCCGAAGCAAACTACAAGGAAGGATTAAAGCACGGCAAGTGGTTCATTTGGGATGAAAAGGGAGTTTTGCGTTACGATATGACCTACAATAATGGCGAAAAAGTTGGAATTTGGATTCTCAATAACGACGAGGGTGTTCAAACCTCAACACGCGATTATGGAAAGAAATAATTTAGCGATTTCCCACTTCGCGTACAAGTATCGTAAAAGATAAATGCCTATTGGCTCCTATTGAAGTGGAATAGGAACAACATAAGAGGCGTAACACGTTACGGCTCTTTTTGCATTTTATCCTTTTCGGTATAATCCAAATAGAGAAGGTAAATCAATGAACCGTTGAATGCTCTAAGCTTCGGATTGCTTACCGCATCAATCTTTCCACCACCCTTAAACCTAAATAGATGTTATTAAACAAGGTAGGTATCCAAGAAGAATATGATATAAACTCTTGTTTAAGAGGAAAACGTTTGCTAGAATTGTGTTCTAAAATAACCGATCAATAACCCATAAACGAACTGCAATGACAAAGATGACACCTCACCAGTACATTGAGAGAGAAGAGAAATATGGAGCGCACAACTACCATCCACTACCAGTAGTTCTCGAAAAAGGAAAAGGTATTTTTATGTGGGATGTGGAAGGAAAGCGCTATTTCGACTTCCTTTCGGCATACTCCGCAGTAAATCAAGGCCACTGCCACCCTCGTATTGTAAAGGCTATGACCGATCAAGCGCAAAAGCTTACCCTTACCTCTCGCGCTTTCCATAACGATGTTCTGGGCGAATTTGAAGAGTATATCACCAAATACTTTGGCTACGATATGGTGCTTCCTATGAACACCGGTGCCGAAGCAGACGAAACAGCCCTTAAACTTTGCCGCAAATGGGGTTATAAGGTAAAGGGTATCAAGGAAGATATGGCCAAAATTATTGTTTGTGAAGGTAACTTCCATGGCCGCACCATCACCATCGTTTCCATGAGCAACGATCCAGATTCTTATGCTGGTTTTGGTCCATTTACTCCAGGATTTGTAAAGATTCCTTACGATGATATCGCTGCTCTCGAAAAAGAACTTCAGGATCCAAACGTTGCAGGTTTCATCCTTGAGCCTATTCAAGGCGAGGCTGGTGTATATGTTCCTGCCGATGGCTATTTAAAGAAAGCTTACGAGCTTTGCAAGGCTAAGAATGTATTGTTCATTGCCGATGAGGTCCAAACCGGTATTGCCCGCACAGGAAAGCTATTGGCTTGCGATCATGAGAATGTTCATCCCGACATTCTTATCCTAGGTAAGGCCGTTTCCGGCGGTGTTATGCCTGTTTCGTGCGTTCTTGCCAACAAGGAGATCATGCTTACCATTAAGCCAGGCGAACACGGTTCTACCTTTGGTGGAAACCCAATTGCATGCAAGGTAGCTATTGAAGCACTACAGGTAGTTAAGGACGAAAAACTTGCCGAAAACGCCGAACGCCTAGGTAAGATCTTCCGCGAAGAGATGCTTAAATTCAAGAACGAAGGAAAATCCGAAATGGTAGACGTAGTTCGCGGAAAGGGTCTTCTTAACGCTATCATTGTTAAGCCGAAGAACGGCAAAACCGCTTGGGATGTTTGCTTAGCAATGCGCGACCTTGGTTTACTTGCTAAGCCTACCCACGATCATATCATTCGCTTTGCTCCTCCTTTGGTTATTACCGAAGCCGAGCTACGCGAAGCGATTGCCATTATCCAAAAGGCATTTAGAATGTTCGAATAAGCATCGTGCTGAAAATAGAAAAGCCATCCGAAAGGGTGGCTTTTTTGTTGCAAAATACTTTAAACGATAATATGGATTACCTGTTAGTGAATTACTGTAACCACGAAAATACGGTCTTCGGTATAGAACACCAGCAGAGACTATACTAGGGATAGTCGATTCAATGAAGCCATTCCCTCTTCAACCGTTTTAAAGATAGAGCATTCCCACCCAATATCGCTTATCTCCTTAGTATAAGCATCCAAATAATTGGCAAACTCGATGTTCGTATTAATCAAAACAATTTGGCATTTGGGATTCCATCGCGATGCCATTCTATCGAGCGATGCCACTTCAACTGCGTCTTCAGGGGTGTTTTCAAAAACCTTCACATCGGAAAAATCCCACAATTGGTAGCGAATACGCTCAAAATGAGGACTACCAATTATTTTACCATTGAGCAAGTTAATCTCATTGCTAGTAACAATACCCGTAATTTTAATTTCAACACCCGTAGTGTTCCACTTCAGATTGTATCGCATGAAGATATTTTACGGTAAGCAGAGGTGAATAGTTTGTTTTGTGGTAACCAAATATATATAAAAAGATGGTCGCATCATACTCTATGCAAAACTTTTTTTGAAATCTCTACCAAATAATTATTGGTGGAACATATTCATCTCTTGTCGGCAATTATTGTCTAGGCGGTAATAATAGACCTATACCGAGGTGTTGCTATTACAAGGCAATCATAATAAATAACCTCCGAATGATGAATAATTGACCATTAAAAGATCTACAGAGAAGATTGCAACGAGGCAGCCCCATCAAACAATTAGCCTAACACCACCAAGTTCCTCAATCGTGTATGGAAATGCACCCAAAAACAAACAGGTTCAATCATCGGCAATTACGACTACCAACAACCATCCTAATCCGTTACACATCTTTCGATTCGTTAACTCCCGCTAACTTCTTTTTTTTAAAATAATTAAACCGTTTCGCCTCCCTTCCATCTAATCCATCAAATAGCACCTTTGAAATTATGAAAAAGCACCAAATTATCAACATTCTAAGCCTTTCCACCCTTATTGCACTTGCGGGTTGTGGAACAGGGGAGAAAAAGCCTTCGCTGGCCTTTTCACCTGCCAACATGGATACCAAGGTTCAGCCCGGCGTCGATTTTTACGACTACGCCAATGGAACCTGGATTAAGAACACCCCGATTCCTGGTGATAGAGCTCGCTGGGGAGCATTCGATATGCTACAGCAGGAAAACAACGTGCTGATAAAGGCCATCCTTGAAGAAGCAGCTACCTCCACCTCGGTAAAGGGTAGCAACCTGCAAAAGGTTGGCGATTTCTTCGCATCAGGGATGGATACCTTGGCCATCGAAAAGGCCGGAATGTCTCCATTGAAAGCTGATTTCGATAAAATAGATGAGCTATCAACGAAGGATCAAATCCAAAAGTATATTGCCGAATACCATCGTCAAGGAGTTGGTTCGGGGTTCAACTTCTATGTGGCACAGGACCAAAAGAACTCGGCTCTTATGGTGGCCAACATGAATCAAGGTGGTTTAGGACTTCCCGATCGCGACTACTACTTTGGCACCGATAGCCGTTCGCAGGAAATTCGCAATAGCTATCTAAAATATGTTGCAAAATCATTCGAACTGGCCGGCAGAAGCATTGCCGATGCGGATAAAATTGCAACCGAGATTATGAATTTTGAGTCGCGCCTTGCAACCGTTTCGCTTACCCGTAATGAGCAACGCGACCCAATCCGCACCTACAATAAGTTTAAGGCGAAGGAGCTCGAAAAGAGTGCTCCCGGACTTATATGGTCGGGCTACTTTACAAACCTCGGTATTCAACAGCTCGATTATGTTATTATTGACAATCCAAAGTTCTTTATTGAGCTGGGCAAAATGGTAAAGGAGATTCCAGTTGAGACATGGAAGACTTACTTTAAATGGAATGTAATCAATGCTTATGCACCATACCTCAGCAGCAATTTCGAGAGCAACCATTTTGATTTTTACGGCAAACAGCTTACCGGTAGCGATAAGCCTCGTCCAAGATGGCAACGGATAGCCAATGCAACCAACGAATCGCTTGGCGAAGCAGTTGGTGAACTATATGTAACCAAGAATTTCCCTGCCGTAGCAAAAACCAAAATGCTCGACTTGGTTGCCAACCTCAAGACATCGTATAAAGAGCGCATCCAAAATCTGCCTTGGATGAGCGAGGCTACAAAGATAAAAGCCATTGAGAAGTTAGAGAAGATAAATGTAAAGATTGGATATCCTGACAAATGGCAGGACTACTCCTCACTTGAGATAGATAAAAGCAACTTTCTCAACAATGTTCGTAGCGGTAACGAATTCCGCTTCAACAACAACTTGGCCGAGTTGGGCAAACCGGTAGATAAACTTAAGTGGGAAATGACTCCACAAACAGTGAATGCCTACTATAGCTCCAACATGAACGAGATTGTGTTCCCTGCTGCAATACTTCGTCCACCTTTCTTTGATGTTAATGCCGACGACGCCCTCAACTATGGTGGCATTGGTTGCGTTATTGGCCACGAAATGACTCATGGTTTCGACGATCAAGGATGCCTATACGATAAGGATGGAAATCTATCCGAATGGTGGACTCCTGAAGATTCTAAGAAGTTTAAGGCGTTAACGCAAATGCTTGTTGTAGAATACGGCAACTTTGTAGCTATTGATTCACTACATCTCGATGGAAATCTGACCCTAGGCGAGAACATTGCCGATTATGGTGGACTAACCATCTCCTACAATGCCTATAAGAAGATAGTTGCAAAGGGCGATCAAGAATCCATAGATGAATTTACCCCACAGCAACGGTTCTTCCTCTCCTATGCCAACGTATGGCGTCAGGGAATTAGGGACAAAGAGCTTATGCGCAGAGTAAAGGAAGATGTCCACTCCCCTGGAAAGTTTCGGGTAAATGGTGCACTTTTCAACATTCCTGAGTTTTACGATGCATTCGCAATTGCCACAACCGATCCACTTTACCGAGCACCGGAAAATAGGCCGATGATTTGGTAGAAAAACGTAAAAACTGAATAGTTGGGCGCATTGTGGAATTATAGTGCAGTGCGCCTAGCTTATAAACTTGAATGAATAATCAGAATAATAGTTCTATATATTCGTTACATTTGTCATAACAATCAGCAAATCTTTCACAATTCACGATTCACACATGTCGCTATAATCAACCAAATAAAAATTAAAAAAATGAAGATTACGTTAGCAAAAGTTGCTGTATTTTCACTTCCACTTGTAATGTTCTCGTGCGGAGGAAACAGCGTTGAAGGTCCAAAAGCACTAGATAATGCCAGCATGGACCTCACTGTAAAGCCGGGTAATGATTTCTTCCAGTATGCCGGTGGAACATGGTTGGACAAGACACCAATCCCTGATGACAAAACCTCTTATGGCGAGTTCGACCTAGTTTACGAGAAGAGCATTTCCGATGTAAGAACCATTCTCGATAAGGCTGCCGCAAATGCCGATAAGGCACTAAAGGGCAGCGTTGACCAAAAGATGGGATACCTCTACGCTTCAGGTCTCGATACCATTACCATCGACAAGAAGGGCTTTGATCCAATCAAACCACTGTTCGAGAAGATTAATGGCTTAAAGAACATGCCCGAACTGCTTACCTACTTGGTAGAACAGCACCTTGTTGGTGGCGATGCTATGTTTAGTGCAGGTGTTGAACAAGACCTGATGAACAGCAAGGTATACCGAATTTATCTTGGACAGAGTGGTCTCGGTCTTCCCGATCGTGATTACTATCTGGAGAAGGATGCTCGTTCCGAAAATATCAGAGCGGAATACCTCAAGTTCATGCAAAAAATGCTTGAGAAGGTAGGCGAATCACCCGAAGTTGCCGGTGCTAGCACCAAATCCATTATGAGCATTGAAACAGAACTTGCCAAGATTTCCAACACAAGGTTGGAAAACCGCAATATACAAGCAATGTATAACCCTATGGCCATTGCCGATCTTTGCAAAAAGTATCCAAACTTCCTATTCGATAAATACTTTACTAAGATGGGCGTTAATACAAACGACCCCATTATTGTGGCTCATCCTAAATTTTTTGCAGGTCTGAACACCCTGATTGCAAAAATTTCGCTTAACGATTGGAAGACTTACCTCAAATGGAACGCCATTAACGCAAATGCAGGCCTCCTCTCTTCCGACTTTGTAGCTGAAAATTTTGCCTTCTACGGTACCGTTCTTTCCGGACAAAAGACCAACAGCCCTCGCTGGAAAAGAATTTCGGGTGCCGCCAACAACTACCTTGGCGAAGCAGTAGGCCAGCTCTACGTTAAGCAGTTCTTTCCTCCGGAAGCAAAGCAAAAAATGATTCTGCTAGTGGAAAATCTTCGCAAAGCATTCGAAAATAGACTTGCCAAGAACGATTGGATGACCGATTCCACAAAGGCAAAAGCCATTGAAAAACTAAAGGGCATCACTGTTAAGGTTGGATACCCCGATAAGTGGAAAGACTACTCCCTGTTAGCAATAAGCAAGGACAATTACTTCGAAAACATCATGAATGCTAGAGCATTCCTGGTGAAAGAAAACCTCGATAAGTTGGGTAAACCTGTTGATCCTACCGAATGGGGTATGACTCCGCAAACGGTGAACGCATACTACAATCCACTTAACAACGAGATTGTTTTCCCTGCTGCAATTCTTCAGCATCCTTTCTTCGACCTCAACGCCGACGATGCCGTTAACTACGGTGCCATTGGAATGGTTATTGCGCACGAAATGACTCACGGCTTCGATGATCAAGGTCGCCACTTCAACAAGGATGGCAATATGATTGACTGGTGGAGTCCTAAGGATGCAGAAAACTTTAAGGCAAAAACTCAAGTGTTAGTAAATCAGTTTAGCCGCTTTGTGGCTGTTGATAGCCTTCACGTAAATGGTGAACTTACCCTTGGCGAAAACATTGCCGACAACGGTGGGTTGCTCATATCTTACGATGCATACCAACTCTCACTTAATGGAAAACAAGCCGACAAAATCGATGGATTCACAGGTGACCAACGCTTCTTCTTGGGTTATGCTCAAGTTTGGAGACAAAACACCCGCAAAGAAGCCCTCATGAGTCAGGTTAAGGAAGATGTTCACTCCCCAGCTCGCTTCCGCGTGAATGGTGGTTTGGCAAACATCGCTAAATTCTATGAAGCATTCGATGTAAAGGCTGGAGATGCCCTCTACATTGCTCCTGAAAATAGAACCAACATCTGGTAATACATATTCATTAAAGAAACGCCATCCGAAAGGGTGGCGTTTTTTTTTGCGATACTTTACGGTAAAGAACAAGTATGGTATACTCCCAAAGCATCATAAGAGAATAATCGAAATACAATCGTGCCCTGCGCATATGCACGTTATGGTTTAAAATGGTAATTTCGGCAACAAAATACGCACCAGATCATGAAAAAGATAATTTGGGCAGTCACGTTACTACTTGCCAGCTGCATTAATAAACCCACCGAAATCCCTGAAAAGGGAGTAACCCTATCGCTAGCCAATGAACGCGCAGCAATATTGGAGAATGTCGAATATAAACTTTGCTTTACCATTCCAGATAGCCTTACCGATGCAGTGCAAGGCGAAGCCATTATTACCTTCGACCTTAGCGAACGCCCAAATTCTTTAGCGCTTGATTTCAATGGTCCCGACAGCAGCGGTCTTAAAGTTAGTAGCATTGGGGAGGAAAAATTTCCCAACGTAATAGTTGGTAACGGCCATATAGTGATTCCCCAACGTTACCTCACAAAAGGAGTAAATCAACTACAAATACTCTTTACCGCCGATTCTAGAACATTGAATCGGAGCCAAAACTTTATCTATACGCTTAATGTACCCAACAAGGCATCGCGGGTATTCCCATGTTTCGATCAGCCCAACATAAAAGCGACCTATCGACTCGAAGTTTCACTCCCACTTGCGTGGAGTGCTGTATCGAACGGCAGCGAACAAACCGACTCCATTGCCGATGGTAGGCATTGGATAACCTTTGCACCTTCACAGAAGATTAGCACATACCTATTTGCCTTTGCGGCCGGTCGCTTTAATAAAGTGGTAAGAACCGTTAATAAAATGCCCATTGCCATTTACTATGCCTCAGCCGATTCCGTAAAGATCAAGACAAATATTGATGAGGTTTACAATCAGGTAAAACGATCGTTGAAATTCATGGAGGATTATACCAGCATTAAGTATCCTTTCGAAAAATACGATTTAGTGCTTATCCCCTCCTTCCAATTTAGCGGCATGGAGCATCCCGGTGCCACCTACTACAAAGCATCCAAGTTGCTGCTGGATGAGAACCCTTCGTTGCAGGATGCGATGAGCCGCACAAGCCTCATTGCGCACGAAACAGCCCATATGTGGTTTGGCGATTTGGTTACCATGAGCTGGTTCAACGATGTTTGGCTTAAGGAGGTATTTGCAGGACTTTTTGCCGAAAAAATTACCAACCCACAGTATCCGCAGATTGATCACAACCTACTCTTCATGCTTTCCAACTATCCGCGAGCCCTTTCGGTAGACAGAACAAGCGGAACACATTCCATTGCCCAAGAACTCAAAAATCAAGACAATGCTGGCTCGCTCTACGGATCAATAATATACAACAAGGCCCCCATTGCCATGCGCATGCTTGAAGAGAATATGGGTGAAGATTCGTTTAAGGTTGCTCTAAGGGAATATCTTAAGGAATATAGCTACAGCAATGCCACTTGGGAGAACCTTCTTGCCACGTTTCAGCACCATTCCAATAACGATTTAAGCGAATGGGACAAGGATTGGATAAAAGGCAAAGGAGTTCCAGAAATTGCCGTTTCGATACAAAAGGCTGAGCCAGAATCGGTGGTTGTATCCGCAAGAAGTATCGGAATAGCAAATCCCCAATCGATGGCCTTCGTGCTAATGGACAACCAAGCCAACCAACAACTGGAGTTTAAATCCCTTCCGGGAACTACCACCCTAAGAGCAGATTTTAGCACAACGACCATCCTTCCCAACTCCGATGGGAAAACCTATGGCGTATTTACAGGAGAGGCTTTAAGCCAGAACTTGTCGGCCGCGAAGCTCAGTCAAATTTCGCCACTACAAAGGGCTTCGCTACTGATAAACCAAAAAGAGTTAGCCATCCGAAAGAAGATAACCACCAAAAGCTATACAGAATTCCTTCTCACCTTCACGCAAGCGGAAAAGGTGGATGCACTGCTGCAACAATCGGTTAGAGATATTGAGTTTTGCTTTCTTCAGCTGCTTCCTGCAACCGAGCGGAATAAGGTTGGAATTAAATTTGAAGCATTGCTCTGGGATAAGATGCTTGCGCAAAACAAACCAGCAGATCAGATAACCGTTTTTAAGTCGCTGATGCGTATTGCAACCACTAAGCATATGCTTGCAAAGCTGGAAGCCGTGCTCGAAAAGAACCAAATTAATGCAAAAACAAAGTTCAGCGATCGTGATGGTATGAGCCTTGCGCTTGAGTTGGCCTTTAAGATGCCCGAACAGGCTAATGTTGCCATTAACCTACAGCTGGGTAGAATGCAATCGGAGGAACTAAAAGCACAGCTTCAGTTTGAGCGTGCCTCTACCTCTTGTAATAATGATACGCTAGCGATTCTGTTCCACAAACTGCAAAAAAAAGAGAATCGAATGAAGGAGCCTTGGGTTACCGAAGCGCTGAGCTACATTCACCACCCATTGCGCAACGAAGCAAATATGAACCTACTTATTCCAGCATTAAATATGCTTCCCGAAATAAAACAAACCGGCGACATATTCTTTCCCAAATCATGGGCCGATGCTGTTCTGTGGGGCTATCGATCTCCAAAAGCCAAAGCACAAGTAAACCAACTATTGCAAATGAACATACTTTCGCCAGACTTAAAGCTAAAGGTGCTACAATCGGGCGATTTGCTCATGCGTTGATTCGAAAGTAGGAAGATGCACCAATTTGAAAAGGATACAAAGAGGAGTAAATTGTTTAATTGTAAACCTTACTGTCCAACAAAAAACGCAAGTGATTGGCGTCATCAACCGGTGCAATCGATAACCACGATATGTGAATGGCTGCCAGCCATGGGTGGGAAATTCAAACACCAGAGGCTTGAGAAAGCTCCAACCAAAAGCACTACCTCTTTTCTGGCACAACCAACTCTACCTTTTCGGCGATGATGGTAATAACAGGTATGTAGTTCTTACCGGTTTGCTTCATTATCGTTCTAAGTTTATCAATGCAGTGCTGCGATAAAGTATCTGCTGCACCTGATTCCTGTTTTTTCTTCACCCAGGCCGAATCCTTGCATGGGGCATTATCGATGTGGCAAAGGATGGCCCTTTGTTGCTCCATTCTATCAATGGAGCTGGTTTCGATACGCGATTCCCGAACAACTCCCAGAACCCTTACCCGCTTATCGTAAAATGCTTCATCGAAGCTGGCCAACGTATCAATTGGAACAATCTTGATAACAGCACCGCTCTCGGTCATCAACTTCATCTTCTTGCCATCCACCCCGCACAGATGAACAATTACTCCTTCAACAGCCACCGTTACATTGCTGTATTTTTCAATATTTACTACCAAGCTGTCGGCGGGTAGCACTACAACCTCAGTAGTTGGATTGGTGATTGTACAACCCATGAATAGGATGCCTAATAGGAAAGCCATTAGAATGCTATGCTTCATGATAAATAGAATTGGAGTTGATGTTCGGAGGATAGAAGTAGTTTGTTTATCCAATAATCTGGGAACTAAAGTAGTAAATTCTTTCTACATTATTCACAACCAACAGTAAAAGATTGAACAAATTAGTTGCAAAACTGATTGCCCACCATGAACAACGGAATGGAGAAATAGATTCCTTGAAAAGAGAACCGCTGTAGGCAAAAAATGAGGATATTTGCAGCCGAAAAATGGGGAACTGCGAGATGGCAAAAAAAGGGAATACAAATGATTTAGGGGTAGAGAGGTTGGGTAAACTACTACTGCAGTACTCGGTTCCGGCCATTATTGCCACTACCGCAGCATCGCTTTATAATATTATCGATAGAATTTTTATTGGTCAAGGGATTGGTCCAATGGCTATTTCGGGATTGGCATTGACCTTCCCCCTAATGAATATTCTAGCAGCCTTTGGGGCTATGGTTGGGGTTGGAGCAGGAACAATGGTTTCAATAAGGTTGGGCCAGCACGATCGGAAGGGGGCCACTCTCGTTCTAGGCAATGCGCTAATGCTGAATATCATTCTAAGCATTGTAGTCGCACTGGTTACCTACATTTATCTTAACCCAATACTTTACTCACTTGGAGCGAGTAAAGATACCCTACCCTATGCCAGAGAGTTTATGCAGGTGATTCTGCTCGGCAATATCTTCACCCATATCTACCTTGGACTAAACGGTATAATGCGAGCGTCGGGTTATCCTCGCAAGGCAATGTATACTACTCTGGTAACCGTTGGAATCAATTTGGCATTGGCTCCCCTATTCATCTTCTCCTTTAACTGGGGAATCCGGGGTGCTGCAATGGCAACCGTTTTTGCACAAATTGTGGGTACGGTATGGGTTATATACCACTTCTCGAAAGGGGAAAGTTTTGTGCACTTTCTGCCTGGCTATATGCGGCTAAAACGAAGGATCATTGAGGACATTGTTTCCATTGGAATGTCAAACTTTCTAATGCTTATTTCGGCCAGCATCGTAATTTCCTTCATAAACATAAGTTTACGAAAGCATGGTGGCGATTTTGCCATCGGAGCATACGGCATTATTGGCAGCATTGGGAATCTTGCAGTAATGGTGGTTATTGGCTTCAACCAAGGGATGCAGCCCATTGTAGGCTATAACTATGGAGCCAACCAAATGCCGCGGGTAATCCGCACTTTTAAACTCACTATCCTAGCGGGAACAATAGTAACATGCTTCGGATTTTTACTGGCCGAACTCTTCCCTCACCTTATTGCATCTGCATTTACAACAAATAAAGAACTTATCGACATGGCAGCCAACGGCATGAGACTAACGCTGATGATGTTCCCTATTGTTGGATTTCAGGTAGTCACTTCCAGTTTCTTTCAATCGATAGGAAAGGCTAAAATCTCAATTTTCCTATCACTAACCAGGCAATTGCTCTTCCTGATTCCTGCTCTCTATTTTCTACCACGTTACTGGGGCCTGAATGGGGTATGGTTGAGTGGTCCAGTAGCCGATTTTACCTCTTCTTTGCTTACCATGGTTGTGCTGTGGTGGCAGTTGGATAAGTTAAAGCGTGGCGAGTTTCACCTAAAGAAACGGTAAATTCGATATCAGCCATCTTTTCACTTTTACCCTTTAACTTCTAACTTTTCAACACGAAAGTAATTAAAAAAGCGGTTTCCGTGCACAACGCTCAGAAACCGCTTCAATGTTTTATGGAAAGACTATTTCTTATCGAGACCCGCTTTCTTTAGAAGAGCATCAATCGTTGGCTCTTGACCTCGGAAGCGAACGTAAAGCTTCATTGGATGCTCGCTACCACCTTTGGAGAGGATATTCTTGCGGAACGATTCTGCTGTAGCGCGATCGAAGATACCATTCTTCTCAAACTGCGAGAAAGCATCGGCTTCGAGAACCTCAGCCCACTTGTAGCTATAGTAACCTGCGGCATAACCACCGGCAAAGATATGGCCAAAAGCGGTTGCAAAAGCGGTATTTGGAACCACAGGAAACAGCTCAGTTTGAGCCATGGACTTCTGCTCAAAAGCCATTATATCCTCTGTAAGTGGTGTAGTAATAGAGTGCCACGACATATCGGAAATACCGAAGCTAAGCTGGCGCACGGTGGAATAACCGCTGAGGTAGTTCTTACTCTCAACAATTTTTTGCACCAATGCAGCAGGAATCTTCTCGCCAGTTTTATAGTGAACCGCAAACATATCTAACCACTCCTTTTCCAGTGCCCAATTCTCCATGATTTGAGAAGGCAACTCAACAAAATCGCGATAAACAGATGTTCCGGTTAGGCTATTATAGGTTCCATCCGAAAGCATACCATGCAGCGCATGGCCAAACTCGTGAAGGAATGTGGTAACCTCATAGTGTGTAAGCAGGGCTGGCTTAGTTTCAGTAGGCTTGGTGAAGTTTGTAACAACCTGAATAAATGGAATTACATTTTCGCCATTTTCCTTATGCTGCTTACGGTAGGAGGTCATCCAAGCACCTTGACTCTTTCCTTCTCTTGGAAATGGGTCGAGGTAAAAAATTGCAACTAGCTGCTTGGCTTCGTTGTAAACCTCGTAGGCTGTAACATCTTTGGCATACACAGGAATGCTCTTATTCTCTTTGTAGGTAAGGCCATATAGCTTTGTGGTAAGGTCGAAAATACCTTGGCGAACCCTATCGAGCTGGAAGTATGGTTTTAGTAGCTCGTCGCTGAGGCTATACTTTTCGTCACGAAGTTTTTCGGAGTAGTAGCTCCAATCCCAACGCTCAATTTTACCCTTAAAGCCATTGCGATGAGCATAATCTTCAACCTCCTTAACATCGTTTATGGCAACAGGCTTCGAAGCAACGAGTAAGTCTGCAAGAAAGGTGTTTACCTTATCGGCCGATTCGGCCATTCGATCCTGAAGTAATAAATCGGCGTACGATTTAAACCCAAGCAAATTGGCAGTTTCTAAACGTAGATTTACAATCTTACGAATAACCTCCCTATTGTCGGTTTCCTTGCTACGAATTCCGCGAGTAGAATAGGCCATGTAAAGTTGCTTACGGAGGTCGCGGTTATCGGAATACTTCATGAAAGCGAGGAAGCTCGGCTGCTGAAGAGTAAATACCCAACCGGTAAGATTTTTCTCCTTAGCGGTCATTGCAGCAGCTTCAGTTGCACCTTCGGTTAAGCCGGCAAGATCCTTCTTATCGGTAAGATGAAGTATAAAGCTGTTGGTTTCGGCCATTACGTTATTGTTGAACTTAAGCGATAGCTCACTCAGCTGACGGGAAACTTCACGAAAACGTGATTTAGCAGTTGTGTCAAGGTTTGCTCCATTCTTGACAAATCCACGGTAGGACTTTTCAACAAGGGTCAATTGTTCTGCATTAAGGCCAAGATCATTACGTTTGTCATAAACCACCTTAACGCGAGCAAAGAGCTTCTCATTTAGGTTGATGTCATTGCTAAAGTCCGAAAGAATTGGAGATACCTCTTGCGCAATAGACTGCATGGTGCTATCGGTATTCGCCTCATTGAGGTTGAAAAAGATATTGCTAACCTTATCCAAAACCGCACCAGAGTTATCGAGAGCTTCAATGGTATTAGCAAAGGTTGGTTCTTCGCTATTATCAGCAATGGTATTAACCTCAGTCTTGGCAATCCCAATGGCAGCCTTAAATGCCGGTTTATAGTCGGCTAGCGCAATTTTATCAAAAGGTGGGGTTTGATACGGAGTGGTATACTCACCCAAAAGTGGATTTTTAGAGGAGTTACTATCCTCCTTGCACGATGTTGCTATCATAAGCACGGCAAAACTTAAAAGTAAATGCGTCGTTTTCATTAATTTGGGATATTTAAAAGAGGTCAAAAGTAATGTTTTTACTCCTATTATTTATTGTGATGATTGATTTGGATGCAAAAAAGAGGCTAAGGTTTAATTTATTCAGGTGCCAATTCGATACCAGATTGAACGAATGGACATGAGGCAATCTAGTAAAGGCTTAAAAAAACCAACATGCAAAAACGCTCATATCACCCTCAACATCAATACATATTTGGCATACCTCGCTGCGATCTTATTATACCTGCGATCTAACTTCAAATATCTTACTACCTTTGCACCATGCAAAACATTTCCACACCCATTCAGATAGCCCTAAGCAAGTTAGGCATTGAAACGCTCACCCCTATGCAAAATGAAGCCATAAAGGCTTGCTCGGGACAACAGGATGTTATACTTCTTTCGCCAACAGGATCGGGCAAAACGCTGGGTTTTCTTATACCATTAGTAGAATCGTTTACTGCCAACGAGGAAGGGATTCAAGCGCTCATACTTACTCCTTCGCGGGAATTGGCTATACAAATAGAGCAAGTTTTTAAAAAACTCACAACGGATTTTAAGGTAAATTGCTGCTATGGTGGCCACTCAACAAAAATTGAGCGAAATAATCTGAGCCATCCTCCTACCCTTTTAGTTGGAACTCCGGGCAGAATTGCCGATCATATCCGCCGTGGTATCATCGACACCCGAGGGATAAAAACCTTGGTTTTGGATGAATTTGACAAGGCACTTGAGTTCGGTTTTCAGAACGAGATGGTATACATCATCGATAACCTCACGCTCAAAAAGCGAATTTTAACCTCAGCAACCAAATCTGAGAGTATTCCACTCTTTACTGGTATCACAAATCCAATAGAACTTAACTATCTCTCTACCGAACAGCCCCAACGGCTCGTAGTGAAGAAGGTAATTGCCAATGGAAAGGATAAGCTCGACGCCCTTTATCGGTTAATTTGCACACTTGGAAATGCAACCACGCTAATATTCTGCAACCACCGCGAGGCAGTGGGACGTATTAGCGATTTGCTTTACCAAAAAGGATTAGAGCACGACATTTTCCACGGTGGCCTGGAGCAAGACGATCGCGAACGAGCATTGATCAAGTTCCGTAACGGAAGCCATCACCTGCTTATCACTACCGATCTAGCTTCGAGGGGACTCGACATACCGGAGATTAAACACATTATTCACTATCAACTGCCGCAAACCGAAGATGTCTTCATCCACCGCAACGGAAGAACTGCGCGGATGACAGCCAATGGTTCAGCATATCTTATTTTAGGAGAAGAAGATTACCTGCCAAACTTTATCGAAGGAGACGTTGAGGAGCAAGATATTTCGGCAATCCTGCCTCCTCCAGCACAACCGGAATGGGTTACCCTTTATATCAGTGCCGGAAAGAAAGACAAAATAAACAAGGTAGACATTGTTGGATTACTCCTGCAAAAGGGAGGCTTAGCCAAGAATGAACTCGGATTAATTGAGGTTCTAGACAAAACCTCTTACGTGGCTATAAATCGTAAGAAGGCAGGTGAAACGGTGAGACTATTACGCGACGAAACACTAAAGCGTAAGCGCATTAAGATGGAAATATCTGAATAGAAACAACTATTCATTTACACCAAGGTAGGTCTTCATCATGGCCATAAGATCATTACGTTTCATTGGTTTTGCAAGGTAATTATTGCAGCCCACGTTGATGAATTTTTCCTTATCACCATATAGAGCATATGCTGTAGTGGCGATGATGGGTAAATCAGATCGAATTTGCCGAATCGCCTTGGTGGCCTCCATACCATTCATTATAGGCATTTTAATGTCCATAAGAATAAGCTTAATTTCCGGATTGGCCTGGCATAAATCAACGGCCTCTCTCCCATTAAAGGCATGTAAAAGGTTAACTCCAGTATCTTCCAGCAATTCGCTAACATAAAGATAGTTTACCTCCTCATCCTCGGCTATAAGAATAGTTATATCCGTTAAATTTACCTCCTCCTCGTCCAAGGCTTTGGCCGATGGATGAGACTTTACAGCAGTATAAGGTAAGGTAAAGTAAAATATTGTCCCTTTGCCTATCTCCGATTCTACCCAAATTTCGCCTCCCATCACTTCAACAAATGCCTTTGAAATGGATAATCCGAGGCCCGAACCTCCATAGTTCCTAACAATTTCCGTTTCCACTTGACGGAAGCGCTGAAAGATTATTTTGAAATGTTCCTTGCCAATTCCAATTCCAGTATCCTTTACAAAGAACTGAATCTTATCGTTCTGCCGTTTATAACCAAATTCAACTGAACCAGACGAGGTGAATTTAAGTGCATTCCCTACCAAGTTGTTTATAACCTGATTGACCTTAACTTCATCGGTCATCAGTTCTATGCGTTTATCCTCTTCCGATACATTGAGAATTAGCTTTACTGACTGTTTCTCTGCTCTCTCCAGGAATAGTGCATGAGTATTCTGAAGTAATGGAAAAAGGGTGACATTTCGGGAAAACACATTAACCTGGTTGGTCTCAATACGAGCCATATCAAGAATATCGTTGATAATGGTAAGCAGTTGATCGCTTGTCTTGCGAATAATGTCTACATAAAATAATCGCCTCTCGGCATCTACATTAGGGTTAGTAAGCATTTCGGAGAAACCCAACAATCCATTCATCGGAGTTCGAATTTCATGGCTCATGTTCGACAGGAAGGACGATTTCAGCCGATCGCTCTCTTCGGCATGCTCTTTCGCCTTTAGCAACTCAGCATTAATTGCCGCGATATGTATATTGGAATGAGTCAACTCCTCGTTGAGGTCGGCGTATGCACTATTTTGACGTTGAAGAACCTTTTGGTTTTGCTCCAGCTCAAGTTCAGCATTTTTCCTTTCAGAAATATCTTTAGAGATTCCAAAAGTTCCAACGATTGCACCATCTTTATCCCGAAGCGGCATTTTAGTTGTTAACATCCATGATTCCGAGCCATCGGCCTTCACCTCCTTTTCGTCCTTGGCTACAATTGGAATTCCGGTTTTCAGTATTTGTACTTCATCGGCACGAGCATTGCTGGCATGCTCGAAACCAAGAAAATCAAAATCAGTTTTACCAATAAGCTTATTTGGCTCGTCCAATCCAAAAGATTTCGCAACAGCAAGGTTTACCCTAATATAACGACTTTGTTCATCCTTAAAGTAAATGTAGTCGGGCGTATTTTGAAGAAAAGTTTCCATTAAGCTACGCTCATAGCGCAATGACTCCTCACTTTTTCGCCTTTCGGTAATATCGTGAATAATCGAGTAGAGCAATTTTTTATTACCAACCATAATGGGACAAGCAAAGGTTTCTACATCTCGAATCTCACCGCTAACCAAGCGATGCTGAAAGTAAAAATGTGTTTGCTTTTTCGCCATCGCCACGGCAATCTTATTGTCCAACTGTTCTGATGAAAGAGTATTAATATCGGACATCTTCATCTCTTTAAGCTGCGCTAACGGATAGCCATAAAAATTGGAGGCTGCAGGATTGGCATCAAGTATCCTACCGCTTTCTGGGTCGAGAAGCAGCATTACGCCGTGACTATTGTGGAAAATAGATTTGTAACGCTCCTCACTTTCTTGTAATAGCTGTTCTGCCTCAATTCGCTTGGTGATATCTCGAGCAGCAGCATAAATCTTCCGGCTAACTGAATTCGCCCTCCATTCAATCCATTTTTCAGTTCCATCCTTGGCAATTAATCGGTTCACGAAATTGCGTACGTCGTTCTGGTCGGCCAGCTGCGAAAGGAATTCCAAGGTTTGATCTAAATCGGATGGATGAACCAACTCTAAAAGATTTTTGCCTTCTAACTCTTCTAGCTTATACCCAAGGGTGGCAGCCCATTCCATATTGAGTCTCCGGAGAATACCGGTAGTTTCAGCAATACAGAAAAGATCGAGCGAATTGGAAAAATAGGTATCGAGTTCCTCCGTTTTTTGCTTCAGTTGGAATTCCATCTCCTCCTTTTCCTTCCGCATCTTTGATTTGTCGAGTGATTGTCGGAGTGCGAGGGGAAGTTTTGCTATTCGTTCTTTTATTACATAATCATCGGCACCGGCTTTTATGCACTCTACAGCAATATCTTCATTCAATGAACCGGTTAAGATTAAAACGGGCGTTCTAGGAGTAACTGTTTTTGCTAGTAGTAAAGCCTGCATCCCATTGAAGGCAGGCATAGAATAATCGGAGATTATGATGGTTGGATTAAACGAGGATAAGGCCTCTAAGTAATCCTCCCTAGTTTCCACCCGCAGGTGCAAAAAAGAGAAACCTTCCGACTCGAGCATTCGTGTTGCCAGCTCAACATCGTTGGGGCTGTCCTCAACAAAAAGTATCTTTAATTTTTCTTGACTCTCCATTACGTTATATTTTCAAGATGATTGCTCATCTGTGTTCATTTGGGGAGTTCCGTTCAAATGAAAAATTGGCTATTCAATTTCCACTTCAAGAAACAAAAAAAATTAGAAAGAGTTTAATAATCAATTGAGAAAACATCTTCCATCATACAGTTCTGCAATAATCTTCACAGATTATTTGGCATATTATTGTTTGTGCAATTTCACGAACAAATCAAAAAACGATAACGAATACAAAAGTGTTGCATTGGTCATTAAAGATAGTAAATTCTGCAACATGAGAAAATAAAGAAACTTGTAATTCAAGATTTAAATACATGGAACTTCGTTAAGAACAGACTGACTCAAGAGCATTGAAGCAGCACTTATAGACGGAACTAGGATGGTATAGATTATTTTTTTTTGGAGAAGGTAGGGTATCGCTGTTTTTAAATGTATTAATGACAAACAGACAAAAGACTAAAACGATGAAAACACTTGCCAAGATCGTATCGTTTACAACTTTGATGCTCGTCTTCGCCGCACTGAATGGAGTTGCACAACGAGTAGAAAAAGGTAGAAATCACAATGGGAGGCACAACAAGGTAGTTGTTGTAAAAAGAGGTAACCACCACCGCGGCAGGGTTGCGCTGTACCATCCGCGATGGGCACCTAGAGCCACATTTGCACATCGCTGGGTATTCTTCCCTTACCATAACTTTTACTGGGACAACGTACGGGCCGTGTACGTTTACAAGGAAAATACCGTTTGGGTAACTAATGCCGAAGCGCCTGCATCCCTTTCAAAAGTTGATTTAGAAAAAGAGAAGCATGTAGAATTGACCGATGCGGACGATAGTAACGATAGCGTTGAGGTTAGCAACGATGACCACTTAAAAGCATACGGTGATAAATAGATATAGGGATATAGTTTAGAGTTGGTAGCTTATATTCGCTACAAACCCCAATGCTGTCCAGCATTGGGGTTATTTACTCTTTACAGAAAAAATACTGGATCGTTAAATACGATTTTAACGCTTAATAATCTTATCGCGGATTTGGGTCCAGATATAACCGCCCAGCTTATCGCTTTGGCGTTTATAGGCTTCAATACCAGCAGTTGCGTAGGTTAAGTGAGCCGCATTGACACCCGAAAGCGGTTGCATAAGGAGTGTGTTGCCTAGTTTGTCGGTAAGAACAATGTTGCCAACAACTTCGGCATAAAAAAGATTCCCCGATTGGTTTCGAGCGGCTGCATCAGCGGTAATGGTAAGAATAAAATCAGCATTGCTTACGCTGGATGCTTGGTTTATTCCTTCGACCGTTAGGAGTATCGATAGCTTAGAAGCGAGAAGTCTGTCAGGAATGGTTTCACCCAAGTTTTTCTCAACAGAAACAACAAAAATCTTAGGTTTAACAATAGAAATGGAAATGGAAGCAGGAGTTGTTGTAAACTTCTCAGCCAATCGCTTAAAATACATATCGGAGGTGGCTTCGGCAGCCATGGTAGCCCAATCGGCCGTAGCAAAAAACGTTTCTCGAGCGTTAGTAGAGTTTACGCCTTCGAGCGTATAGCCAGCAGTGCCAAGATCGTCGGTGCTGGTACGGCTATTTCGTATAGGCTTTGCCGAATAGCTAAATACTACCGGAAACATCTTCAGGGGGCTGCTCCCGTTGGAAAAGCGGAACTTCAGCATTTCATACGAAATGGTTTCTCCATACTTTACGGAGACCTGCAAGTTTACCGCCTCAACCTTCACATTTTTTACGAGCCAGGTTATTGCATCAAAAATCTCATTGCCGAGAAGGATGCTTTTACCTTCGCTCTCAATTTGGAGGGATTCGCCAAGGTAAGCCTTTAGGCTTTCTAACGCCTTAAGGTAGCTAACAAAAGCATTCTTCACATCGCCGGCATCCGAGAATGCCTTTCCGCGCTGGTAAAGATCGAGGCCACTGGTAACGGCAGCACTCTTTTTGCGCTCTTGTACCGCTTGCCATGCACTCTTGGAAAGGCGATAGTAGGTCCAGGAACTCGTAAGATCGTCGTAGGTATCGACCAGCTCGTAACCCTCCAAATCCTTCTGCGATTCGGCTTGTATGTTTGAGCTATAATCCTCGGAGAACCTCAACGCTGATTCGAACTTGTGCAACACCGAGCTGCTTGAAATGGAAATGGAAATATCGCTTCCCAAATCGGCCAGGGCATTATTCTTTGAGGCTTGACGATATCCGTTTACATCTCCAACCTTTGGGGCACGTCCAACCCCAATGTAGTAACCAGGCTGAGTAGGTTTATTAGCAACCCATGCCGGAGCTGGAGGTAGATTTTCCTGAGCCTTTTTGGAGGAAGAACAAGCAGTTGCGGCAAAAATAGCCACTATTGCAAATATTGTAAGGCGCGTATTCATATTCTAATACGATTATTTAAAGGCTGTATATATAGGCTTTAGGTGAAATAAAAGACTATTGAAACATCCCTAATTTTAAGATAATACTATTGACAAAATCGACTCAAATAAATTATAGGCAGCTACCATCTTTTCACTTTTCACCTTTCACCTTTCACCTTTCACTTATTTTCTATTTCCCTTCAGGGTTGTAGCTATTTAGCTTTGATGAAACCGTTGCAGCAATGCTTTTAGCGGCATCTGATTTTAGTTTGTCAACGGAATTAATAATCTTAATTGATTGGAGCAACACTTTAAGCCCATCAATGCTACTTCGGTTATCGTAAACTGCATCTTCGGGCGAATCCCTATCTATGCGCTTCCAATAACCAGGAACGAGCTTTTGCTTATCTCCATCGTAGATTGCATAGTGAGTATTATCGGAGACAGGAACACTGATAACATCCGATAACATGATAGCACCTGACTCAACCGATGATAGTTGATACTGCAAAGTGATTTTAACCGAATTGGTTTGTGTATACTCTCTGTATCTAGTTTTATGGTAAATCGGAACTTGAATATTCTTGCGTTGAGCGCTATCATACTTAGTAACCATCTCTTTAATATAGCCTGGCACATCCGTAACTATTTCACTACCGGTATTGGCTGATACCTCCATCAATTTACAGTTTAAAAGGGCATTTGCGCTCAACAACCGCCCTGCATCAATAGAGGTATTGTTGCTCATAAGGTTGGCGGTTTGCTCATTAATTAGCTTTTGACGGTTTTCTTCGTCCACAATCATTAAGAAAGGATTATTCAACCCATTTATGGAACCGGTGATAAGGCTTTGTAGCTGAATTGCAAAGCTGGCATCTTTGGTGTAGGCCTCAATTTGTTTCACAGCAATAGCAATAAGGGCCTTTTTGCGTGCCTCAGCCTTAAGCTCATCGCTATTCTTGTAGCTGCCGTGTGCTTTAATAATTCTATCGAAGCTACCATAAGCCTTACGATTCATACCGACTTCCATCGATTTAACCCCTTCCCGATAAATGGGCTCTGCTAAAGCAATAACTAAATTTTCATCGGAGCGCTCGTATCCCGGTTGAAGGGTTTTTACCTCCGTAAAGATCAGTGCTGCCTTGGTAAAATCCTCGCCATCGAGGGCAAGAACCCCATCGGGATATATTTGGGAGAGATACCGCGACTTTGCATCGTCGTAGGTTCCTTTATAGCGATCGGCCATTACTAAGTTTACACCAACACCACTCACCTTATCCTTGTAGCTGGCAGCATCGAGGTAACCATAAACGGCATCCTTCATATTTCCGCCATCGTATGCTTTGGTAAAGGCAATGAGCTTGTGGTCGAGAAGCATCTGACCATTCTTCTTTAGGCCAACCAGCGCATCAACATTATCTTTGTTTTTAAAAGCCGACATATAGTATGATTCGGCTGCTTGCTCGTAAAGGCCTTGGCTTTCGAACTTAGCTCCTTGCTTGGCCAATCGCTTGGATGCGCATCCGCCGGTGAGCAGTACGACTGAAATTAGAAGTAGGGGTAGAAATCGTTTCATACGATAAGCAATGTTTGATGTTAAGCGGATAAATGTAGTATTTATAGTTGTTTGTAACAAGTGGAGGCATGGAAAATGTGAATTGTGAAAAGTGAATGGTTAAAGGATGGATTCTACAAATGGAAAAGACACATCTTGATGCAAAAGTAGGTCGCATAGGAGTGAAAGGTGAAAAGTGAAAGGATGGCAGGTGCAGAATTACCCCGTAGGGGTTGAATGTGAATAGCCGGGGGTGACAACCTCCGGTAAATGAAGGGTCCAAAATGGCAGCGCGAACAAAAAGTAATAAGATGCATGGAGCTATTTGCGCCGCCTTGGCGGAACGGTTAAGAGCAGAATCGACATTCGATTATATGTGTGAGTTGGCACCTTACCTACCTCCTCCGACGCCTCCAAAAGAGGAGTTACTGGTCTTGTGGGGCTGTTGGTGTGAGAGATTATCGCTCGGCACAACGTGCTGCTTATAGGCCTATTTGTTAGCAGTAGTTAGCTTGTTGTTTAAAAGCTTTATCTTCTCCAAATTGTCTTGATAACCTTTTATTTGTTGGGTTAGTAGGACTTCATATCCAATAACAATATTTTCAAATAAGGGGTCTTTTATAAATGTAGAATTGATAGGACTTAGGTTACTAAAACGTATATTTTCGAATAGAAAAGGAGTTACGTATTTGTTAATATAGTCGGACAATAAGCTTTCTAACTTTAGGGTTACATTATAGGTATTATAGGTTAGGATTATTTGCTTTCGGAGTTCAATATCTTCAATTAATTCAAACTCACCCGATGCTGTTACATTTTCCATTGTAGTAATAGATGGAGTATAGTTAGCCACTCCCATCATACTTGCTGTGAGTATTTTGATTCTTTTATCGGCATAATTCTTCGACAAAAGAATGTATTTTAAAGTGTCAATGTCATTTTTATTGGACTCTGAAAACTTCAAGGCAGCAATAAGATTAGCCTCGTTATCTCTATTTTCGACGTAAAAACTTTTTAGATAGTCCTTTTCGTGTGCCTTTGATTTATTTGATTCATTGAGGTTATTCAGCTGAAAAGCTGTAGTAATACCAATTATTACAATCAGAAGGTCAATCGATTTAGATTTCCAGTCTATGCTCAACTTCTTTTTTACTTTTTTCATTACTACTCTAGTATTAATTTGCTAATAAACTCAGTAATTGATCTTTCTTCACCTAAGTAAAGTAAGGTAATGCCAATCATATCATAAAATCCATGTGTAAACATTGCTATAGAAAGGTTTTGGCGATGTCGGAGAAATATCATTCCCATAATAAACCCAATAATTCCAGTGGTAATAACGCCTGATGTTCCTTGGTATATGTGTGCAAGCCCAAATATTATAGCCGTAATTGTAGCTGACATAAGCCAAGAATAGTTAGTGTCTCCAAAAATTATTGCTAACCGTTTTACGATATAACCTCTGAAAAGAAATTCTTCTCCAAAGCCAGCAATAATCCACATAAATAGGATAAGAGTTACATAGCTTATGAGGTTACCTTTTACTCCGCTGAACGACTGTAAATCTATTTCGCCAAAGAGATGTTCGAGAATAGGCTGTATTAAAACATCGACTAAAAGGAAGATACCAATAGCGTATAGTATGCCACTAATAATTGATTTTGTCCAGCTAGGCTTTGATAATCCAAAGTAATGCCAATCCCATCTTTTGGCCCAAAATGTAATTAAGGCAATGGTAATACCAAAAAAAAATCCAAGTCCGCCAGTGAAAATAGTTAGTATTACAACAAGTGTTATTGCTGAAAGAATAAAGAGAGGTTTCTCAAACAACAAACAGGTTCGGTCTCTAAAACTTGATTTATTAGTAGTCATAGCATTTAGGGCTATCTATTATAAACAACGATTATTCGCTCAAGCATTTAAATTCTTATTTCGGACTATTTTACTAGTTGAGTAAAGTATAATTAGTGCAATTATCATAAAGACAAAAACTAACTCAAACACTCTTGGACTAAAGTGATCCTCAAAATTATCCTTATAATATTGGATATCATTATTAACCCGGTAATAAAAAATAGTCTTGTAAACAAAGTATCCAAAAAAAAGACCCTGCGAAACTATTCCAACTACTCTGCTTAAATGATTGGATTGATTCTTATCGAGGAGAAATAAGATTGGTATTATAAAGACGATTAATGGAATGAAATATAAAGAAAAGCTAATTCCCATTGCTGATCCTCTATTGCTTTGAATCATTATATACTCCATTGTAAGTATAGATAACAATAGTGCAATACAAATGAATTGAGCCGAAATATTTTTAAAGTTGATAGTATTGGTCATTAGAGTTTCATGTGATATAATGCAAATAGCTGCCACATTACTACGGACTTTACCGAAAACGTTTACTATTGAAAAAATGGCGGGGAGTTGGGTATTACGTGACGCTTAAGGGCCTATTTATTAACAGAGGTTGTTATTGTTCTACCCATTTCATAAAGTCCTCAAATACTTTCTTCCACTCCCAAATCCAATCTTCATCTTCATCATCCTCATCTTGCATCGGAATAGCAAACGAGTGATCGTAGTCAGGGTAAATCTTAAACGTCAAATTAGTCTTTTTATGCCTAATAAATTCAATAGGAATCAATAAACTACTTTCAATAGGAACTGACTCATCTTTTCCAGCTACTGCTACAAATAGTGGTTTGTTTATTTTTAATAAATTGTCTATTGCTGGTTCTGAAAAATGAGCCCATCTACGATATGAATTTCCTAACCATTGTTTTTCTGTATTATCAGGGTCGCTTTCAATGTTTTTAATATCATTAAACAACCCTTCTAAAGAATCAACCGCTTCCGTTTGCGTTATTTTGCCACTCTGAACATCTTTTTGAATAAATAGAGCAAAATCATAATACTGTGTATTCCCTCCACCTGCCCAAAATCCAATATGTGTAATTTTTTTGTTTGTATGTCCCAACTTTGCAACTACATCTGAACCTTCTGAATGTCCAATTATTACAACTTTATTTGGATTTTTTATATAATATTTAGTTAGGTCATTAATTACTTCGTCTCCTTGCCAAACTCTATAATTTAATGATTCGTTTTCCAAAAAGGTTTGACTTGGCTTATAGGTATCTCTATCCGCTGAAAAGGGAACACCTTTTTTTGAAATTATAACAAAAATATAATCATTAGGGAAGCTGTCTAAATCAAAAGGAACAAAACTGTTTATGATAATACTCTTCTCTATTATATCTTTTGTGATACCATTTTCAACTACTTTTATCGTATCAGATTTAGTGGTTTCCCTAAACAAAGGAGTTGGGCCTGAGCCTTGAAAATAGATTAGAATTTTATTTTTCTCCTTAATATTTCCTTTTGAATAGATTTGATAATTTATTGTATCTGATTTTGTTATGATTCTTTTATGCTGATATTCTTCCATCTTTGGGTCATACTGTCCAAAGGTCAAAAAAGGCATCATTGTTAAAATTATTATTACAAATTTCATTTCTTTACATTTTTTATTTTACAATCTCTGCGAACTCGTTTATAAACCCAACTTAATTGGGTTTATCCACCCCAATATGGATAGATAAACCAAACTTATGTTCCAGTTTATTTCTTTACTAAAGTATAAATAATGTGGGCATGTGGTGCGTGATGGTTGAATAATATTTGGGGATGTGCAAAAAAACGTGGTGGGAAGGTATTCGGGGGCAGGCTCGACGCTTAACCGTGGTAGTATACCTCCAGATGTGGGTAGCAATATAGAGCAATAGTGGTGGTCTTTGGATATTTCAGGAGCAGAAACATTGGTTGTTTTCGCTTTTTTGTTGATAGGAATTGCTATTCTTGCAGAAAAATAGAAGACATTGAAAGATTACAGCAGCTATAAGGTGAACCCGATGTATGGATTTTTGGCGGTGCTTTGCATTGCATCGGCACTGGGAAATCAGGGTTGGCAGACCTTATTCAATAATTTTGCAGTGGAAAAAGTCGGAGCCAACTCGGTGCAGGTTGGAGCGATACAGTCGTTTCGTGAAATACCGGGGTTCTTAACATTTTTCGCTGTTTATATTTTGGTGGTGGTTGCGGAACATCGTTTTGCCGTTTACTCCATTATTTTGTGTGGTATTGGGGTAATGGTTACGGGCTTTTTCCCAACATTCGAAGGCTTAATTTTAACAGGAATACTGATGTCTGTTGGTTTTCACTTTTTCGAAACCGCCAACCAGTCTCTTACCTTGCAGTATTTTTCGCCCGAACGGGTTCCGTTGGTATTGTCGAAATTTAGGAGCTATACTGCATTGACGAATATTGCTACGGGGGTATTTATCTGGTTAATGGCAGGATTTTTATCGTTCCAATGGATGTTCTTTATTGTAGGAGTCTTGGTGTTTTTGGCCGGGGTGTACTCGTTGCGCAAGAATCCGGTGGATAAACTGCTTCCCCCTCAGCATAAAAAGCTAATTCTGAAGCGGAAATACTGGTTGTTCTATGTGCTCAATCTTTTGAGTGGTTCGCGTCGCCAAATTTTCATGGTGTTTGCCATTTTTATCTTGGTGCAGAAATACCACTTCTCCATTACGCATATTACGATTCTGTTTGTGGTAAACAATATCATAACCTATGTGCTGAGCCCGTATGTGGGGAAAGCCATCAACCGCTATGGAGAGCGAGCGATGCTTACGGTGGAATATGTGTTTTTGATTCTGGTGTTTTTGGGCTATGGCTTGATTGAGAATAGCATGGTGGTTTCGGGTTTATATATTGTGGATAACTTGTTTTTCAGCTTTGCCATTTCGATAAATTCCTTTTTCCGCAAGCAAGCCGAACCGGCAGATATTGCTCCGTCGATGGCGGTAGGCTTTACGATTAATCACCTTACGGCGGTGTTTTTGCCGGTAGTTGGTGGTTTGTTGTGGATTTACAACTGGCGGATTCCTTTTCTTGGAGGGGCTTTCTTGGCGCTTCTATCGCTTATTTTCGCTCGTTTTGTTCCGTCGAAAAAGATCTTGGCTACTAGTGCTGTCTTAGTGAAATAGTGTTGGTTGAGAGGCAGGTTACCGACCTCCTCCGGCTCCTCCAATGGAGGTGTGAGTGGATAGGTGGGCCTTTAAACAGCATTCGCTTCACCACTTTGCCCTCGGGGATATCGCTGGCACTTCGTGCCGCTTAAAGTCCTATTTATTGTGCCCAGTTTTTTTTATTTATCTCTTTTCTTAATAGCTTCTTTCGAACCTTCAGGCAAAGAATCAAACAAATATTGAATCTCTTTGGGCTTAGTTATTCTATCTTCAACAATTACATTAATAAGTCTAAACATCGTTTGTGCAATTTCAGGAGTATCATTCAATTCTAATTCTCCAGGATGAACAGCATTATTCCCTACAACTCTACAAATATCTAGTGATTGTTGAATAAGATTAGGCAATCCTAACTTTACTAATTCTTTGATATCATTATTTATATTTTCTCCATTCTGCCCTAGGTGTTTCATTAGTTTTTGAATACATAGTCTTAATAAGGCTGCTGCTCCTCTGGGAGAAAGATTTAGAATATCTCTAGCTTCTAAATAATCTTGCTTACAATCTTCTGGCATATCAGGATTGGGTAGTTCTACATTTCCACTTGATGGAATAATCATATTACCTTTATACCAATATGAATTTCCATCACAGTGATGACAATACGAAACGACCATATCTTCACTATTCTTTCCTACACCCAAATGGCTATAAGTTAAACTAGACCATGTCTGCTTTGCATAAACACCACATAAAGGGCAATTAAACTGTTGCTGTTTAAAAATGGGAGGGAAATATTTCATAATTTGAATTTTTGAGGTTTTAGTTATATTCTTTAATTTATCAAATTTTGTTCAAACGAACGTCTGCGTTTATGTGCCGTTGCGTGTTCAAAGCGCTTAGTGGTCGAGGCAGCACAAGGTAACCAAGACTGATAACCAACGCACTGCCAGCAATGGCTTATACACGCTGATGTGCCACGTTTTAATAAACTATTCTTTGACGAAATAAAATCTTTTATCTGTCCAATTTATAATGCCATCCTTTTTAAAAATGCTTTTGTCATACATGCATAAATCAATTGGTATAGAAAATTCTATAAAATGCAACCCATCATTTTGAATCTTTAGCCAATATGGTAGTTTTGTTTCGACGTTACTTCTCAACCTTCCATTATATCTCGGTTCCGTTGAAATAACACCTAGATAAAACGGTCGAAGTTGTGCCACCCATTTCGGTTCAAGTTGTGCCAGGCGTTTCGGTCGAAGTTGTGCCACTTTTTTAGGTGCATTTAGGCTATTGTTTCGGTCGAAGTTGCGCCACCCGTTTCGACGCAAATTGCGCCATTGAGCCATTGAAAGGAATGATTTCTATCTTATCGCTGAAACTTAAATCAGGGATATGGCCGCAAAGAAGATAGATATCATGGATGTACGACAATTAATTCAGTTAAAAATCAAAGGAGAAAGCAACCGCAGCTGTTCTTCAAGTTTAGCCATACACCGCAATACGGTAAATTACTATGTCCGACAGCTGAAAGCAACAGGGACGAGCTAT
>NZ_FMYP01000041.1 GCF_900096565.1 Williamwhitmania taraxaci | reverse complement strand
GTTAACAGCCTTTGACGATCCTGCAAGAAATGCCCTAATGGATATCGTTGAACAGAAATATGACAAGACTTCTATTATCATTGCCGCACAGATACCAGTAAAAAACTGGCATGAAACAATTGGCGAAGGAACCATTGCCGATGCAATTCTAGACCGCATGGTTCACTCTTCACATCGCATTGAATTAACAGTAGAGTCAATGAGAAAAAACAAGATGAAAAAAACTCAAATTAATTCATAAATTTGGTCACGAAATCATCCTTTTTTTGTGGCACAATATCACCGAAACAAGTGGCACAATATCACCGAAATATCAACATTACGCAACAAATAGGCTTAAACCATTAGTAAATCATGGAAAATAGCATATATTAGGCATGCACTTAAACCACCCCTGCACAATAGGGCAAAATGCCATCCAGCATTTAAAGCATCCTTAAACACAAATCAACCAAACGGAACAAATCGTTCTGGACAAATTGGACATAAAAAAAGCGTGTATCCTTTTGTTTTCAATGGATACACGCTAATGATGCACAATTTGTTTTAGGCACATTTCATTCTGATGCCCATAGATGGTCGAAGGATAATTCTATTTGCGGAAGCGTAATTTGAAAAGAAGTGTGGGCAATCTGCCTTGATCGTTACGATAATTCTTTACTAATACGAACAACCTTCATAGTTGGCAATTATGGCTATTCCACAATAAATATATCTTCGTTCTTTTTCTTCATAAGGTATTGCTCTCGGGCAAATTTCTCAAGATTTTCTTTGTTGGTGCGAAGTTCCTTCATTTTCTCCCGGTCGGATGCAATTTTCTCTTGATAGTATAACTTCTCTTTTTCGTAACTCTTAATCTTATTGAGTTCACCCAAAAGATCTACAAGGTTGTTCTTGTCGAAGAATCCAAGCCAGAGCACAAAGACAATGCCTGTCAGAAAATATTTATTTCTGAGTGATTTAGGTGGTTTTATCTCTTTTATTCTTTGGGTAATCTTGGTCCAATTCATTGTGCAAAGGTAAAAAAAATTAGCCGCCGGTCATCAGGTGGATCACCTGAACATTGTCGCCGTGCGAAACAATAATAGAATCACCCTCTTCGCGCTTCACCACATTGCCATTGAGCTTAATGATAATCATCTTGTAGGTGAAGTTCTTATAACGAAGAAGTTCGCTAATAGTAATTGTAGTACGGTTCTCAATCACTTCAGAAATGTGATTAACAGTGATCTCCATTCTTTTCTCCTTTTAGCAAAATATCTAATGCTACGTTTGCTTGCATATTTGCAACAATACCAACTCTGGGCGCTAGAGGAGGATTGATATCCGAAACCTCTGTTGCTCCGTCGCCGCAAATATACAAATTGTCAAACTTTTCTACATGGAGTGAGTTGGATTCTCCAAAACCGGCCATTCCCGATCCTGCGATTATTGGAATGTTGGGAAGATTTATTAGGGCATATTCAATTAACATCATCTTTTGATCGGCCTGATCGAATGCCTCAATCAAGATATCACAGGTACTAAAGATGCTTTCAATATTCTGTAAGGTGATCTTCTCTGAAAAAATTTCTACAGAAATATTTGGGTCAATTCTTTTGATATTCTCCTTTAGGGCAATAACTTTTTTTTGGCCTATTTGGTCGTAAAAGTAGTACTGGCGGTTTAGGTTACTTTCAACAATTACATCGAAGTCGGCAATGATAATCTTTCCAACACCGGAACGGGCAAGGGCTACGGCACAGTTGCTTCCTAAACCACCGGCACCGGCAATGCCTACGCATTTAGTGTGTAACCTCTCTTTTATTTCGGTAAAGGATGGCATATTGCTTACTTTATGGGTGCAAGGTAGACCTTTTTCATAAATGGTAGAAACGTTTTTGTGTCGCCACCATTTTTAATGAGATCAAGAACGCTTTTTGGGTTTTGGTCGAATATTGATCCAAAGAGGTAGTCGGCATTTATGGCTATGGCAAGCTCCTCCGACAGCGGGGTGGAAGGGCCTAGCATCATAAACTTGCAATCGTTCCTTTTCCATTTGATTATTTGCGAGAGGGTATTGTTTGCCAGCGATGTGGATGTGGCAATAATGATATCGGCTTTTTTTATGGTTGCCTCATGCTGCTCAATGGGTAATACTTGGTCGGAATTACTCTTTAAGTCAAAAATAGAAATTGGTATTTCTGCTGATCGAAATTTGTGAATTAGCGACTCAAAGTAGCCTACCATAACAATCGATTTATAGGAATGAAATGGGATCTTGTTGAATATATCGATCTCCTCGGCATAGGCGTTTTGGTAATTTACGTGGGCGTTAATCCATGCATTTACTGCTACACGATGGTAATAGTTTGAAAAGTCAGGTTGGTTTAATTCCTCTATTGATACTGATGATGGACTTTCTAGGTTTGCACACACTCCTACGTTGCCCAATGTGTTAAGAACTGCATAATATTTCGCTCCACACACCAATTGATGCGGTGGGGGAATCGTACGCCGAGTGGTGTCGTATAGTTGATGAAGTATATCTTCCATTTCGGTTCAACCTTTAGTAAAAGAGTGGGTTGGGATTTTTTTTGAGTTCTAAAACACATTAACTTTGATGATTGGAGTCGCAATTATTTGCCAATTGATAATAATCATAGTATTGAATTGCCTTAAGGTCTATTTTTAAGTGGTTTATTTGAGCATAAACTATTGACGTGAAGATATTAAAAAAACCATAAACTCTCTACCTATGAATATTTCGGAATTGAAAGCTAAGCAGAAGTTGCTGAAAAGTTGGACATACGAATGGAAACCACTCTTTAGAGGGTATACAGATAAAACACTCTACATAAATGTCTCCACAAATGAGATAAAGGAGAAGATTGTTCCTGCCGCAATGAAGGAGAAGTTCATTGGGGGTAAAGGCTATGGATTGCGCCTGCTTTGGGATGCAACTACTCCGACAACTCGCTGGAATGATCCCGAAAATGAGATTATCATTGCCTCGGGTCCTGTTGGAGGAATTACGCAATACTCGGGTACCGGAAAATCTCTCGTGGTAACCATTTCGCCACAAACGGATTCCATTATGGATTCGAATGTTGGTGGTTTTTTTGGACCATTCCTAAAGTTCTCGGGGTTTGATGCTTTAGAACTTCAGGGGAAATCGGATAAGGATCTCATTATTTATATTGATGGCAAAAACCATAAGATCGAAATTTTTGAGGATCCGGGCTTTTCCGTGGATAGCCATATTTTGGGAGAGGAATTGACCGAATATTTTGCTGAGAACGAAAAGGATGCAAAGAATATTGGGATTATCTCGACTGGCGCTGCCGCTGAGCATTCCCTAATTGGCATGCTTAATTTCACTTTTTGGGATATTAAGCGTAAGAAGATTCGATTGAAACAAGCCGGCCGTGGCGGTATTGGCACTGTTTTTCGCGATAAACGAATAAAGGCCATTGTTGCCAAGGTTGAAGGCGTTACTGGAAATCTTAATAATGTTGCCGATCTGGAAGCAATTGCCGAAAGAGGTAGGCGATACAACAAGGAGATTAAGGAACTTGACGATCATCAATGCCAGATGCGCAAAAAAGGAACAGCGAATATTGTAAACGTTATGAGCGATTACGATTTGTTGCCCACGCATAACTTTAAGTATGGAAGCCATGATGACGCTATAAAGATTCATAGCGATATCTTGAGAGATAAATACTTTACCCTTGGGGTTCCCGATGGCTGCTGGATTGGTTGTGCTATGTCGTGCTCGAAAGGTGTGGATAACTTCGAGCTTAAAACCGGACCATATAAGGGAACAAAGGTCATTGTGGACGGTCCTGAGTACGAAACCGCAGCTGGTCTTGGTTCTAACCTAGGCATATTTGATTACGATGCGATTATTGAGGGTAACTTCTACTGCGATACCTACGGTGTATGTACCATCACCTGGGGAACTTCCGTTGCCTTTATCATGGAATGCTACGAAAATGGCATCCTAAACAAGGAGCGTACCGGCGGCCTAGAGTTGAAGTTTGGCAATAGTGCTGCAGCTCTCGAATTGCTACACCAAGTTGCACGAGGCGAAGGATTTGGAAAGATTGCAGGTCAAGGCGTTCATAAAATGAAGGAGCATTTTGTGAAGCACTTTGGTGCAGATGCTAAATTCCTGAATGATATTGGAATGGAAGGTAAGGGTTTGGAATACTCCCAATATGTTTCGAAGGAATCGCTTGCTCAACAGGGCGGTTATGCCATGACAAACAAGGGCCCGCAGCACGATGAGGCTTGGCTTATCTTCATGGATATGGTGAACAATCAACTTCCAACTTTCGAAGCGAAAGCCGAGGCGTTGCATTACTTTCCGATGTTTAGAACGTGGTTTGGGTTAATGGGGCTTTGTAAGTTACCTTGGAACGACGTAACTCCAAAGGGAAATAAGGAGACTTCGGAACCTCACAAGATTCCCGAACATGTCGATAATTATGTTACCATTTATAATGCGGTGACCGGTTCTAATATCGATAAGGATGAGATGATTCGTCAGTCGGAGAGGGTTTATAACTTCCAGCGAATTTTCAACATCCGTCGTGGTTATGGTTTGCGTAAGAATGATGCTCAACCTTACCGGGCTTGTGGGCCTGTTACCCAAGAAGAGTATTCAAGTCGTTCTGAACGTTATGATAAGCAACTAAAGGAGCAGGCTGGTATTGATCCTACTAAACTTAGCCTAGATGAGAAAATTGCCGCTATGCGTGTGTATAGGGAGGATCGATATGAGCAATTGCTTGATGCTGTATATGCTCGCAGAGGCTGGACGAAAAATGGGGTTCCTACCATTGCCCACTTAAAAGAAATTGGTATGGATCTTCCGGAGCTGATGGAGGTTATTAAACCACTCCAGTAGGCTTGCTTTAAAAATTAAGAAGGACGCTCCAAGTTGGAGCGTTCTTCTTTTTGTGCTCCTATCAATTTTGTAGAAAAGAGCTGCTTTGCCTTATCTTTAAATTTCCAACCAGCATTATCCTTCATCCTTTCACTATCTCTCTTACCATCCGGCATAAATTCGGAATAGTAAGCCGTGGTGCCAGTAAAATAGGGCAGGGTCAACACCTAGATCGCTGCTAGTGGACGCTGCTCCGTTGAAATCTGCTAGCATTGCACCGCCAAAGTCGTATCCAACTGCTCCTATAATTATTCCTTTACCAACACGATGAGAATATTTAATACCTAAGGAAAGGTTGTATTCGACGAGAGCAGAGACGAGGTTGGTGGCTGTGACTTTTCTTCCCGGGTTTACTGATTCGGCGCGCTTCACAGCACCGTTACTCACTTGACCCATACCGACTCCAAATTTATCTTGTGTGGCAACAAATGCTCCCAACCCTCCTTTGAATCCACTAGGATTCCGTGCCTCTGAAGAGATAAGGTCGAAGCCAAATAGAAATGAATATGCCTTTGCTGAATATAGTGAGTCAAATACAGCTACTCCATACTTTTGGTTTTCTTTTCCACCTGCAGTAATAAGCGTGTTTACTTGAACTGGCATCTTCAATGAAGTGTATCCCAAACCGAAGTAAAACATGTTATCCTTGCCATCTTTGCGTGGAAGATACAGGAGGTCGATGCTAATGTATCTATTATTAAATGGAATGGTTTGAGGTGCATCAGGTATTGGAGGTCCCGTCCATTGTGCTGTTCCGCTAATCTTTCCGGATTGGATTCGTAGCATTATCTTTTTTATACCAATGAAGCCTGCAAGTTTATACGCTTTCCCAATCAGGTTGTTTTCAACTTGGGCGTTCACTCCAAATTGAAGTGGAAATTTTCGTAAGGAAAAGGTGGCCTCGTAGGTGGTGAGCGCTTCTGTCGAGAATTTGTATTTGAGCCACTGTTCTTGTCCAATCAGGCTGTATACTCCCCACTTGTTTGCTGGAACATAAGCTACCCCAAAAATACGTTGCAGAGATTCGTCTTCTTGATTGCTTTTTGCCGTTTCCTGTGCCGTTGCACATATGGAAAAGAGCAGTAAAAGAAAGGTAATTGCTATGTGTTTCATTTCGCATGTGTTAGTAGCGAAATGTAAGAATTCCCTAAACAACGCCCCAACTTGTTGCTGTTTATTTTTATGAAGGGGGAAGTCAACTTTTTGTGGAAATTCTAAAAATCCGTCGTCTGGTTTGTAGGAGGGTAAAAGGGTTCGTAGGATTAATGTTTAATTTTGAGGCTAACCTAAATCAACACGCTATAAATCCTTACGAACCGCTTTCAGTGTGCAAATTTAGTTATTCTGTCAACACAAACAATCATTTTGTCAAAATAGTTGGATTCTTGTTTGTTATGTGTGGTTGTGTAGAGGCGATAGTTGGTGTTTTTTCTTCGGCATAAGTAGGAATCGAAGTTTATTTGGATTTGTGACTTTGCTCAACGTGGCCCATGTCAATAATATGTTGGCTTTGCCGTAGAAAAAGAAAGCACCCACAAAGTTGATTTCGTGGGTGCCTCAATAAGTGTTCTACTAAAGAGCGCTATGCCTCTAGTAAAAACGGATACTTAAATTCGGTGGCAGGAACAAGCGTTTCCTTTATAGTCCTTGGATTTACCCAGCGAAGTAGATTTAGGCTACTGCCTGCCTTGTCGTTGGTTCCCGAGCCTCTTGCTCCGCCAAATGGCTGTTGACCAACTACTGCACCCGTGGGTTTGTCGTTGATGTAGAAGTTTCCGGCAGCGTAGCGCAGCTTCTCATATGCTTTGATAATGGCCATGCGGTCGGTAGCAAATATGGCACCCGTTAGTGCGTATGGACTGGTGGCGTCTACCAAGTCGAGTGTCTCTTCAAATTTATCATCCTCGTAGACAAAGAGCGTGAGCACGGGACCAAAGATCTCTTCCTCCATGGTGATGAAGTGGGGATTGTTGGTCTTGATGACTGTTGGTTCAATAAAATAGCCCTTCGATTTATCGCCCTTGCCGCCAAAGACAATCTCTGCGTCTTTCGTGTCTTTTGCTTTGTCGATGTAGGACATGATATTGTCGAACGATGCCTCATCGATTACTGCGTTCACAAAATTCGAGAAGTCGCTAACGTCGCCCATCTTTATCTCTGCAAGCATTTTCCCTATGTTAGCTTTGACTGTTGGCCATAAGCTGGTTGGGATATATGCACGTGACGATGCGGAGCACTTTTGCCCTTGATACTCAAAAGAGCCTCGTACCATTCCTACTGCAACTTCATCGGCGTTTGCCGAAGGGTGTGCAACAATAAAATCTTTGCCTCCAGTTTCTCCTACAATTTTGGGATAGTTCTTGTATCGTGGTAGGTTCTCGCCGAGTTGGCGCCAGAAAAGGTTAAAGGTATTGGTGGAGCCTGTAAAGTGTATTCCGGCCAAATCGCGATGAGCAAATATCTCTTTTCCAATTACTGAACCTGGCCCTGGTAGGAAATTGATTACCCCGTCGGGCATGCCTGCTTCCTTGAAGATTTTCATTAAGTAATAGTTGGATAGAATGGAGGTGGTGGCTGGTTTCCAAACCGTGGAATTTCCCATAATTACCGGCGACATGTTCAGATTGGAGGCAATGGCCGTAAAATTGAAGGGCGATACGGTAAATACAAACCCTTCGAGAGGACGGTATTCCGTTTTATTAATGATTCCATCCACCGAAATAGGCTGATCCTTATATATTTCGTTGGCAAAGTATACATTGAAGCGAAGGAAATCGATGACCTCACAGGCTGAATCAATTTCGGCCTGATATGGGTTTTTGCTTTGACCCAGCATGGTGGCGGCGTTAAGCACAAATCGATATTTTTGGGCTATCAGGTCCGCAACCTTCAGGGTGATTTTTGCGCGATCTTCCCATGGCATATTCGACCAAATCTCTTTTGCCTTCAACGCTGCCTCAATGGCCATCTTTACCTCCTTCTCGGTGGTCATGTGATAGTTTGCTAAGATATGGCTATGGTCGTGCGGCATTACCACCTTGCCCAATTTTCCTGTTTTTATCTCTTTCCCCCCAATAATCAAGGGTATTTCGAGCTGAATTGATTTCTGCCTTTCTAACTCTTTCTTTAGGGCAATTCGCTCGGGTGAGCCAGGGGCATACATTAATATAGGCTCGTTCTTAGGAAGTTGAAAATTGAAAACGGAATTATTCATAATGATTTATTTTTAGTTTCAAGGTTGGTTTGCGATATGCAAAAGAAAACATAACGATGTAAAATTATTCTATTTTACTGCAATGAATAGCTACAAGCGTCATAAATAAAGATGAAAGATATCATGCAGATTTTTTTTTGTGGTAATCGTTGTTTCTGACGCTATAAACCTGTGAACTCATTTAATGTTTAATCGGACTCGTTCCTTTCCATAAGATATTGATGTGTTTTTGTGTCGGTAGAATTCTTTGTTCGGTTGGGCGGGGATCTTTTCTTTTGCTTTACATTGACTCATTCAAACTTCTTGTTTTTCTCCGTTATGAATTGGCAGTGCTACTGATTGGTATGTAGTCGCTGACACTTAAATGGACGTCAGTGCATATTGCATCAAGTTGACAAGACGAATTTCACGAGGAGTTTGTAGTTGACTCTTCTTTTTTTATCTTTGGATGTGCATTTTAATGCGTATCGAAATTATGGCAGGACCTCCCGGATCGAAGTATTACAACATTTTCCTCGACTACAAGATTAGCCTTACAGGTAAGGATAATTTTGAAGTGTTTGATGAGGAGCGTTTTATCTTGCTGCAGAACATCCAAGATCGTGGCTCCTTGGCTGGTGCAGCAGAGGCAATGGCCATTAGCTACAGGAAGGCTTGGGGGCTCATCCGCGAAGCGGAGGAGTCCGTTGGCTTTGTTTTGGTCGAGAAACAGCGTGGAGGCAAGGATGGGGGCCGATCGGAACTTACTGCCGAGGGGCAGAAACTTCTAGAGGCCTACTTGGAATTGCGCGTTGAGTTTGATGCCGCAATTCATAAAATTACGAAAAAGTTTTTTCATAGGTTAAATGATCAACCCTTATTAAGATGATAAAAAGAATTGGGTCAATAATGTTAGGTGCATTACTCCTTTGGGGGTGTGCCGGTAAGAAAGCAAATGAGGAGCAACATCTTACTATTTTCCATGCAGGTAGCCTTTCGATGCCTTTGAAGGCTATTGCCGATAGTTTTATGCGGGAGAATCCGGGTGTTGTTATCGATATGGAAGCCGCCGGTAGTATTGATTGTGTGCGAAAGGTTACAGAGTTGAACAAACCGTGCGACGTTCTTGCGTCAGCCGATTTCTCCATTATCGATTCTTTGATGATGCCGGCTTTTACTGCATGGAATATCCGTTTTGCTGGAAATGAGATGGCCATTGTCTTTCACGAAAAATCACGCCTGGCCGATAAGATAAATAGTGATAACTGGTTTGAAATATTGGCAAACAAGGAAGTAGCCTTAGGTAGGAGCAATCCTAGCTCAGATCCCTGTGGCTACCGAACCGTTATGATGCTCCAGTTGGCCGAGAAATTTTACGGAAAACCTAATTTGGCTGCGAATATGCTTGGCAAGGATAAGCGATATATTCGACCGAAAGAGACCGATTTACTTGCACTCCTTGAGAGTAATGCCATCGATTACATTTTTCTTTATCGTTCGGTAGCCATTCAGCATGGACTGAAGTTTATTGAGTTGCCGGATGCCATTAATTTGGGTAATCCAGAAATGGCCGTGCAGTATGCTGAGGCTAAGGTTACCATTGCTGGCAAGCAACCGGGTGATTCACTTCAAGTAGTTGGTTCGCCTATGGTGTATGGGATTACTATTCCTAAAAATGCCGAAAATCCAGCACTTGCCGAGAAGTTCGTTGAGTTCTTGTTATCGCCTGAGAAGGGTGGTAAAGTTTTAGCGAGCATGGGGCAACCATCGGTAGTGCCTTCGGCTGCAACTGGTTTCGATTTTATCCCTTCCGATTTACAACAGTTTGCAAAGAAATAATTTATGCGGTATCTGATTGGTATTGATGATACCGACAATTTATTTACTCGCGGCACGGGCTATCGCGGTCGGCAGCTGGGGCGAGAACTTACACAGGTTGGGTTTGCTAAGGTTTTTGGTATCTCTAGGCACCAGCTGTTTTTCGATCCTCGAGTTCCGTATACTTCCCATAATAGCTCTTTGTGTCTTGAGGTAGAAACTGAGCGTGAGGATTATTTAAGGCAATATTGCTCTGCATTTTTAGCAAGGGAATCGGCTCCTGGATCTGATGCGGGTTTGTGCATTGCCCGTGCCGATAACCTTCCTGATACTGTGGTGAATTGGGGATATAGAACCAAGCGCGAGTTGGTAACTCAGGCGGAAGCATGGCAGATTGCCCGTGCCGAGAATCTATTTCTTGCTGGATTTACCGGGAATTTCGATGGTGTTATTGGTTCGTTGGCAGCAGTAGGTCTTCGCAAGGCCGCGGATGATGGTCGATTTGTTTGGATGGAGGGAAAGGACTTTAGGCAACTGACTGGGAAATGTACTATTGAGGCTTTGCGCAGGCTTATTCCTGTGGATGGAGTTGTTGGTGAGGATCTCGTGTTACTCCCCGAACTTACCGAGATTGATTTAGAAGGATGGCTTCGTCCTGTTTTAAAGGGTGGAAAAAAATTAGTAGTAATCGAAAAATATCAAAACAATGGGGGCTTCAGCTATAAATGTGCAGGTAAAGAGCTTATCCGGAAAATCTCTGATTAGCCGAATTGCTCTTATTTTTTTTCTAGTTTTCCTTGGCGTAGGCATTGCCTTCTTGAGGGCCAAGATTCGCTTGCCTTTGCATCTACCCGGTAGGCATGGCATTGAGGTGATGTTCTTGCTCACCTTTCTGCGTATCGCGTTTCCATTGAAATGGTCGGGCTCGCTGATGGGTGCTGGGGCTGGACTCGCAACACTTATTCCCGGCATGGGCTTTGGCGATCCCTTCATGGCGCTTATGTTTTTTCTGCCTGGTGTTGGCCTCGACTTGTTTTTCTCGGGCGAGAAATACTTTGGTAAGAATATTTTTGTTGTTGCCTTGGCTGCTGGGTTTTGCTACCTCTCCATTCCTATGGCTCGCAGCGTAATAACGCTTTTCGGGGTTACCTATGGGTCATTCGTGGGGGGATTTCTCTATCCTTACTTTACTCATTTTATCTTTGGTGCTGTTGGAGGTTTTCTTGGCGCATCGTTTTCTAAAGTATTGAAATAAGTTTGTTAAGGCTCACAGGTGGGCGTTTTTTCCATGATTATATTCCCCGATATGAATAAGAATACCTTTCGTTTTGCGTATAAATTTTTATTGGTTGCATTGCCGTTTATTATTTCCTGTTCGTGCAAGAAAAACCAAACTGATCCTGTAAATCCTACGGTTGTAATTGCCAATCATAGTTCGGGCGATGATACCCAGTTGATTCCAGGTCAATCGTTGACGCTACTTATTGATTGTAAAGGAAACGGAGAGGATGCGCTTACCAATTTTTTTATTTCCAACAATGGTGTGCGGTTTGTTGATGAAGGTTTCTTTAAGGCTGAGTATTCCAAGCAGCTCGTTTTTACAAAGGATACGGCAGCTCAGAATGCACTTGTTTTCACCATCCGCGATAAAAATGGAAATTCGGCTACCGCTTCCTATAATGTTCTTAAGGCTGAAGGTAATGCCGGTGAACTGCTCGTTTCTCGCAATGTAGTGTTAGGGGCTCAGAAATCGACAGCCGGTGGTAGTTTTATGAATATAAAGAGCGGGGCTGTATTTGCCAAAGCAGAGGCAGCTACAATTCCTGCCAATATTCACCTTCTTTGCTACTATAGCACCGTCGATGCCGATGAAATGGTGATTGCCTCGCCAGGAGCAAATATTGATTATTCAGTATACGGCGATGGCGGGCCAACTGATTGGGCTGTGAAAAATACTACTCGTTTTACTCCAATCACCCTCTCCTTCGACCAGTTTAATGGATTGACGCAGGTTGAGGATTTAGTTTCACTCTACTCTGATATTAACGGGAAGCGCAAGGCTAAGAATCTTATTGTAGGCAATGCCTTTTCATTTAAGCAGGAGGAGTTAGGACTCTACGGCGTTTTTATAGTTACGGAAGTTGTTTCCGGTGAAACGGGTAGCGTGGTGGTAGATGTGATGGTTCAAAAGATGAAAAATAGGTAAGCGATGAGGAATCGATCTAGCAGCCTTCTCTTCTTTCTCTTTTTTCTTTTTTTTGTTCAAAATACAGATGCGCAGGAAAATAGTATTTCTGATACAACAGTGGGGTTCCGTGCGGCCATTAATCCGGTGACTATAGTTTCAACCCAAACAGCGCACCAAGCCGATAGCCTGCCGTTTACAACCACTACTATCAACAAGGTAGAGCAGCGTGCTTATTCGGTTCGAAGCAGTGATGAGGTGTTGAGACTTATTCCAGGTACCTATGTTGATCGAACTTGGGGCGTTTTTTCCAAGAATTCCGGCATTTCCATGCGTGGACTTGATGGGAATAATCGGGTGCTTATTTTGCTCGACGGAGCTCCGCTCAATAAGTCTTCCTACGGAATGGTAACCTGGAATATGGTTTCACCGGATCAAGTGGAGTCGGTTGATGTGGTTGTTGGTCCATCGAGCTCGGTTTATGGAAACAACGCTATGACTGGGGTTGTGAGCATAAATACCATAAAGCCCAAGAGGCCACTTGAGGGCTCAGTTAATCTTAGCGTTGGCGAATATGGAATTCTAGGGATTTCGGGTCGAATGGCAGGTAGGTCGAAAGTTCATGGGTTATATTGGGATATTGCCCCAAGCTATCAAGAGGGCGATGGCTATTTTATCGATTCAAAGGAGCTGCGAGATTCTACTTCGGCTAAAGTATATATTGTTGAAAAACGCGTAAATCTGCGAATGGGAGGCGACGTAAAACCGGGGATCACTATTCATGGGGCTTATACAATTTATGAGGATAAGCGCGGTGCGGGGAAAAAGGTTTACTTGAACGATGGGAGTTACGACAGTTACTTCGATCAATCCGCCCAAGTCTCAATTAATGCAAAACACGAAAAAGGAACACTGACAAGCCGAGTTTACCTACAATCTGAATCCTACGACAAACAGAGCGAAAGCATAAATAAAGCTGGGGATACCTACAAACTCTCCTACACACATCAGGTTAGCCATGATGCTGGTTTATGGGTGGCCTCCACTTTCAATAAATCATGGTATGGACAGGTAACTACTGGCCTAGAACTGCGATATGGACGAATCGATGCACATGATATTTACCGAACTTCCACCGACGATATTGTGCGTAGCGGAAATATGGTAACTGTGGGCGCATTTCTCCAGGATGAGATTCTCTTCGCCAGCCATACACTGCTTACCGGAGGTATAAGGGTTGATGCCGCGGAATTTTATAACGGTAAGCTAACGGTAATAGACCCTACTAAGGCAACTGGTTTTTCATCGAATAGCAATCAATCATTCTCTTCAACTCAATGGTATGCTATAAGCCCCCGGGTTGGGGTTAAACAGTTTATTTCCGATAAGATTAGCCTTCATGCGGCCCTTTCCTCTGGGTTTATGCCAGCCAAACTCGATGATCTCTGCAGTTCAAGGAAGATTACCAAGGGCTTTAAAATAGCTAATCCTAACCTAAAGCCTGAAACGCTCAATTCGGCTGAGGTTGGAATAACCATGAATCCGAATAAGGATTTATCCATCAACGTTACCGGCTACTATTCCTACGGTGTGAACTTTCAATACTTTGTTGCCACTGGCGATTCTGTAGATACGGGTGGCACCGATCGGAAACCAATACTCATGCGCGACAATGTGGGTGAAGTTGAGATTAAAGGGGTTGAACTTTCCATTCAATGGCAGCTCTTGAATCATTTGTTGGTGAGGGCAAGCGGTTCGTCGTCTTCCTCAAAAATAATGAAGTTTAGTTCTGCAATAGCAGCAGCTAATCTTAAAGGAATGGCGATCACGGAAGTTCCCGATTACTTGGCTAGTGCTGGAGTGGTTTATATTCGAAAAAATAGTTCTGTTGGCTTAACCTTTAGCCACGTTGGACGGCAATGGATTGATGATGTAAACACGCAACGGTTGTCCGATTATCAGACCTTCGATTTGCATTTGGAGCATACGATGAAAGGAGGGATTCATGTATGGGTAGATATTCAGAATATTTTCGATCAATTGTATGTCGATAAAAAAGGGATGAATTGCCCAGGCCGCTTTTTTATGGGTGGGTTACGCTATGAATTCTAGGCCTATTCAACTATTCAATGGTTAGGCATTCTGGATAATTAACTTACTTAGCGGCTTGATTATTCCTAGTGCGTAAAATTGGTCGCTCTTAGGTATTCTATTAAAAATGTTGTTATTAGTGTAAAATATTGTTGCTTCATGAAGTTCTCCTGGTTTTGGCTTTTCATTAGGGTTTTAGGTAGTTTGGTGTTGTTGTTTGTCATAGCCCCATTGGTGGGGATGGCTCTGCATACTTCCTTCCCCTCTTTGATGGCTGCAGGACAGGATGCCGAGGTCACCTCTAGTATCTGGCTCACAATATGGGTCTCAATGATGGCGACTCTCTTTTTTGCATTACTAGGTGTTCCGTTGGCTTTTGTGCTGGCTCGTAAGGAATTTCCTTTAAAGAGTCTAGTTCAAGGCATTGTTGACTTACCTGTGGTGATCCCTCACTCTGCAGCAGGTATAGCTCTGCTTGGCTTCATCTCCAGAGACTCCTCGCTTGGACGAGTTGCCTCTTTGGCCGGCCTCGACTTGGTTGGCCATCCTATCGGCATTGCCATAGCTATGGCATTTGTCTCTATCCCCTTTCTGGTTAATGCTGCCCGCGATGGATTTGCAATGGTTCCGGAACGTTACGAAAAGGCGGCATTAACGTTGGGTGCCTCTCCTGTGCGGGTTTTCTTTACTATTTCTATACCTCTGGCTTGGCGATCAGTTGTTTCCGGTATGGTTATGATGTTTGCTCGAGGTATGAGCGAGTTCGGTGCTGTAATTATTGTGGCCTATCACCCCATGGTAGCTCCGGTTTTGGTTTATGAGCGTTTTTCGACCTTTGGCCTAGCTTATTCTCGACCAGCTGCCCTGCTCTTTATTTTGGTGAGCCTTGCTGTTTTTGTTTTGATACGGCTACTTCTGCGTAAGAAGCAATAACCGAAATGCGTTCATCGGTATTTTGTCATTTTTTTAACTTTTAACATTACCATGCTAACGGTAAAGAATCTTTCGGCAGAGTTAGGCGAGTTTAAACTCGAGGGGGTTTCATTCGAAGTTCCTAAAGGCGACTATTTGGTGCTGTTGGGACCTTCCGGTGCTGGAAAGTCAGTTGTTCTGGAGGCAATCGTTGGGCTAGTCCCAATAACGAAAGGGACTATTATTCTCAACGGGCGAAATATTGAAAGGGAGTCCGTTCAGCATAGGGGCGTAGGGTTGGTTTTTCAAGATTTTGCGGTGTTTCCGCATTTAACTGTTCGTGCCAATATTGGCTATCCGCTTAAAGCAGCAGGTTTTAGTAAGGTTGAGGCAGAGGAGGCCATTAACGCTGTGGCTACAAAGTTAGCCATTGTTCATCTTCTCCATCGCAAGCCAGATACGCTCTCGGGAGGCGAGTTGCAGCGCGTGGCTATAGCAAGGACTCTCGTGTTGAAGCCTTTAATCCTTTTGCTCGATGAGCCACTCTCTTCGCTCGATGCCCAGCTGCGATCGGAGATCCGTGCCCTCTTGCGGCAGCTCAATAGGGAAGGGCAAACTATTGTTCATGTAACCCACGACTATGAGGAGGCCATATCGCTTGCAAAGAATGTGGCCATTATACATAAAGGGGTAATTGTGCAAACGGGCAACCCGAAGCAGGTTTTCCAGAATCCGAAGTCTCCGTTTATAGCGGAGTTAACTGGCGTTAGAAATTTCTTTGATGTAAAGGTTCGCTCGGTGACAGGTAGTGACTTGAGGCATGGCGTTACCCCCAAAGGACTCGATATTAAGTTCTACGGAGGAGCAAATGGTGCTTCGGGTTATATACTTATCGACGATAAAAGTATTTTTCTCTCGGTACAGCAAACCGATACTAGCGCTCTGAATAGCATTATGGGCGAGGTTGTAGAGGTTATTCCCAGTAGGATTGGCTGCGAAGTGGTTGTGGATGCAATTGAAAAAATATTCGTTGCTGTTACTTCCGAATCCTTGGATCATCTTGGGATTGTTCCCGGAAAAAGTGTCTGGTTAGCCTTTAAGGCTTCAAGCGTAAGATTTATTGAAGGGTAAATTAGATCCTAAACTGGACGTCAAACTTTTCTTTTACGCTTTTATCTTTACTTCCTTCTTGTTGAAAGCAATATGCATTACTATCGCTATCAATAATGAAGGAATTAACCATTCGATTTTGTAGGAAGCCAGCGGTAATGAATTCATAAATTCCACAATTCCCCCAACCGGAACATTAAAGTTTAAGAGCAAATCTGGGATACTCAGGATTAGTGCCGTATGCACTGCTCCGCGGTAAAAGTATTTGGATATTCCCAACTTGTCGATCAATGCACATATTATGAGCATAATTACTGGTGGGTATATAGTCATGATAATAGGCGTGGAAATAGCAATAATTTTTTGAACACCTAAATTGGCAATAAAGAAGCTAATTACGCTCATTACTATCACGGAAATACGGTAGTCAATTTTTCCTTTAGAGATATGCTGGAAGTAGGTGCCTGCGGTGGCTGTTAATCCTGCGGCAGAAGTAAAGCAGGCAAACACGATAGTTATGGCAACAATAATTTTACCCCAAGATCCTAAAATGCTATTGGTAATGCATACAAATAAAGAGGTTTGGGTGATATCTTCGGGGAACATTGCACTTGCTTGCGAGCCAATAACAATTAGCCCTCCGTAGATTATGGCGATGAGCCCTATTGCGAATGCCCCAGCCTTTATCGTCATTCGAAGCTGCGCGGCTTTATCTACGTAGCCTTTTGCTACCAGCGTGAATAGAATCATACGACCAAAGATCACTGCTGCAAGCGCATTTACCGTCTGGTAGCCCTCCGTAAAGCCAAGTGTAAAAGCATTCGGAATCTTTGCCGTAGCAGGAGTGCCTATAGGAAACATAATGCCGGCAATGATTATGGAAAAAAGACTCAGGAGCAAGATCGGTGTTAGCCATCGGCCCAACTTGTCGACAACCCGTTTTTGATCAATAACTACAAAAATGGTTGTTGTAAAATAGATCCCGGTAACCAACCACATGGATGCATTACTGAAGATTGGTGCAATGCCCATTTCATGAACCACGGCGGCAATACGCGGAATAACCAATAGCGGGCCAAGCGTAAGCATTATTGTGGTTCCAAGAATTTTGGAGTAACGGGGTCCAACCTTATTTCCAAGAGCCGTAAATCCGCCGCCCAAAATGGCTACAGCCACAATGCCCATAAGCGACAGACCTATGTCGGAAATCATAAACCCAATTGCTCCTGTAACCCAACTTTCGCCGGTTTTAAAGCCAAGCATTGGTGGAAATATTAAGTTGCCTGCACCAAAGAACATGGCGAAAAGTGCAAGCCCAATAATAAATATATCTTTTGTTGACTTCTTCATTCCGAATTTTTTGTCACCCCAATGGCGAACCTGTTTACGCCGCAAATGTCCGATTTTTCGGCGGCCAAAAGTATGATATTTTACGGTCATTCTCTATAACCATTAGTCAAAGTTGTTTAATAGCATTTATTCGAGGATGCTTGCTCCTTGTTGGCATTAAATCATCTTTGGCTATAATGGTTTACAAATTTTTACTCGAATGATAACAATCGTTTGTTTAATACGTCCCTGTTATTGGAAGGGAAACGAAGAGTAAAAACTGATGAAGTATTATCTTCAATAGTGTTTTTTGTTAAAAGAATTACTAATTTTCTCCATCGTATAATGGTTGTCTATTTTGACTGAAATCGTTTAATATATAGTAGGTAACGAATTTTTGTTTTGCTACGTTTTCGATACGGTTAATGCAGCATTATGCATTTTAATGACATTGATTAACCTAGTGGATTTGCTAAAAGAGGGCGTTTGGTTCATATTGTCGGTTAATGCCAATGGCTAGTTGTCAGGTTTAGAGGAGAAATATAGTTTATAATTGTCTGTATATATTAATGGCTTCTAGTCGATATTAGTGGGGACTCTGTTAAGCTAATAAAAACAAAATTTATTATGATGAAACCAACATTAGTGGTTCTTGCAGCAGGAATGGGTAGCCGTTATGGCGGATTAAAGCAGGTTGATGGCCTTGGACCCAATGGCGAAACCATTATCGATTATTCAGTTTACGATGCCATGCGTGCCGGATTCGGGAAAGTAGTTTTTATTATTCGCAAGAGTATTGAGGCCGATTTTAAGGCTGCATTTAGCAACAAGTTTTCCGACAAAATTGCTGTTGAGTTGGTTTTTCAGGAGTTAGATATTTTGCCCGAAGGGTTTACATGCCCCGCCGATAGGGTTAAACCATGGGGAACTGGTCATGCCGTTTGGGTTGCCAAGGATGTAGTGAAGGAGCCATTTGCCGTTATCAATGCCGACGATTTTTATGGTCGTCATTCCTTTGCCCAGCTGGCCGAGGCATTTAAAACCGTTTCTGCTCAGGGCGAATCGTTCATGGTTGGCTTTAAGCTGAAGAATACACTTTCCGAAGAAGGAACTGTTTCTCGCGGTATTTGCTCGGTTGATTCAAACTCTAACCTTGTAGATGTAGTAGAACACACTAAAATTGGACACGAAGGCAACTCCATTTTCAATACCGACGAGAATGGTTCTCAAAAGCCTCTTTTTGCAGATTCTATCGTATCCATGAACTTCTGGGGTTTTACTCCTGATTTCTTTGAGCATACCGAGCGCATCATGAAAGAGTTTCTTAAAACTAATAGCGATAACCTCAAGTCGGAATTTTACATTCCGCTGGTTGTAAATAGGCTGCTTGAGGAGAATATGGCTACCTGCAAAGTGCTTACAACAGAGTCGTCGTGGTTTGGCGTTACCTATGCTGGCGACAAACCCAAGGTGATGGCTCAGTTGAAATCGTTGGTAGATGCCGGAGTATATCCTTCTCCGCTTTGGTAATAGTATAGCTTGTTTTGGTTGCTTTTTGCGGAGCAACCAAAACTCTCCTTTCCCTAACACACTTGCGTTGGGGTGTTGGTTTTATCTTTTTAAAATATTGCAATAATGGAAAAAACGATTGAGCAATGGGGTGTCGACTCCCAAGGTGAAAAGGTATTCTTGATCAAGATATCCAATAGTAAGGGACACTCTGTTGCTTTGTCCAATTACGGTGCTAGGGTTGTTTCCATTATTGTCCCCGACAAAAATGGCATGCTTGAGGATGTTGTGCTGGGGTATGATAGCTTAGCTGGCTATATTAAGGGAAACGAATTTTTTGGCGCTTCCATTGGGCGATACGCTAATCGTATTGCTAACGGAAAATTCACACTTGAAGGGGTTACCTATAACCTCGATAAGAATCATGGTGAACACCACCTGCATGGCGGTGTTCCGGGCTTTAGCCATCGAACTTGGAAGATGATTGAGACAGACGAACCTAACTCGTTTGCTTTTAGAATTACTAGTCCGAAGGGCGAAGGCGGGTATCCTGCCAACGTAATTACAACACTTACCTACACTTGGAGCGATGATTCTTGCCTAAATATTGCAATGCAAGCAATTGCGGATGCCGAAACTGTTGTAAGCCTCACCCATCACAGCTACTTCAACTTAGGGGGAGAGGGTGCTGGGAATATCGAGAACCAAACGTTAATGTTAAAATCATCTTTTTTTCTGGAAACCGACGATAAACTTATTCCAACCGGGAACTTTGTATTGGTGGATAAAACCGTTATGGATTTTAGAGAACCTGTCCGTTTGAAGCTTGGGCTCGATAGCGCGGCCAAGGAAATTGCCATTGCCGACGGGTATGATCACTGCTGGATTGTGGATGGATATAAAGGCGAATTGATTGAGGTTGCTTCCCTCACCGACAGTGTGTCGGGGAGGGTTATGAAAGTTAGGAGCACCCTACCTGGTATGCAAGTATATACTTCGAATGGGTTGAACGGTATTGTTCCCGGACGGACTGGCCAAATCTATAAACATCGCGATGCTGTTTGCATTGAACCACAGCTCTTCCCCGATAGTCCAAATCATGCAAACTTCCCATCATCTGTTCTCTCTCCCGAAGAGCCATTCGACGAGGTTATTGAGTATTCTTTCTCGTGCGTGTAAGTTTGATGGGCAGATGTAAGGAGAATTGTATATTAGTGCTTTGTAAATTTTAATATTTATAGATAATGGCAAACGGAAAAGTAAGGCAGAACAAGGCAATTGTTATTGTTATTGCGGCTATCGCATCTACAGGTGGCTTGCTATTTGGGTTCGATACCGGCGTTATATCCGGCGCGCTTCCCTTTCTCAAGCAAAGTTGGAATCTTACAAGCGGACAGCAGGAGTGGATTACCACCGCGGCTCTTATTGGTGCCGTACTCGGTGCCCTCTTATCGGGTCGGCTAACCGATATTTTTGGGCGCAAAAAGGTGATTCTTGTTGCTGCTGTAATCTTTGCTGCTGGCTCGTTACTCACTGGTGCTGCAAGTTCGCCAACCTTCTTAGCTTTAGCTCGAATTGTCTTGGGTATTGCTATCGGAGTATCCTCTTTTACTGTTCCCCTTTACATTGCCGAAATATCTCCTACAAAGACTCGTGGGGCCATGGTGTCGTCGTTTCAGCTAATGATTACTATTGGTATTGTGGCTTCCTATTTTAGCGACTTGGCTTTCGCCAATGAGCTCAACGCCTTCTCATGGCGTTGGATGTTTTACGTGGGTATTTTTCCTGCTATCATTTTATTTGTTGGAATGCTCTTCCTACCTGAATCGCCAAGATTTCTTCTAGGCAAAGGAAAAGAGGAGGAAGGGAAACGAGTTCTTCAAATGGTCGAAGAGCCTGCATTGTTTGAGTTGGCTTTTGAAAAATTAAAGGAGGAAATTCGCTTCGATAAAGATACAAAGGCATCGTTCAAAGATATCTTCAAGCCTCACCTGCGGACCGCGCTCTTCATTGCCATCGGGATTATGTTTGTGCAGCAGTTTGTGGGGATTAATACCGTAATATACTATGCTCCCACTATTTTTATTATCGCTGGATTTTCAGGAGCTAAGGCCGCCATTGCTGCTACTGTAAGCGTTGGGATTGTGAATGTGCTGGCTACTATCGTTGCCATGTTTCTGATTGATAAAATTGGACGCCGTAAGCTATACTTCATCGGTTTGGTTGGTATGGGTTTGTCGTTACTGTCGCTTGGCTTCTTCTTCCTGTTTAAGGATAGCCTTGGCGATAACCTTCGCTACATTACCGTGGCTTTGGTGCTCGTCTATATTATTTTCTTTGCCATTAGTTTAGGTCCGCTGGGTTGGCTTATTATCTCCGAAATATTTCCACTAAAAGTTAGAGGCGTGGGCATGAGCATTGGCTCTCTTGCCAACTGGCTGTTCAATGCTGTGGTAACCTTTACTTTTCTTAAGGTTGCCTGGGCGTTCACTCCTGCCGGTCTGGAAATTGTGAATAAAACTGCCGATGGAACGGTTACCCACGACCCAAACCCTGCGGGTGCCTTCTTCCTATATGCGGCCATTTCTATTGTTGGCATTATTTGGGGTATTCGCTATATTCCCGAAACTAAGGGGGTAACCCTTGAGGAGATTGAGGAGCATTGGAAGCAGGGAAAGAAACCCAATGAGTTGAGGAAAGGATAGTATCCATTTGCTAAAAGGAATAACATGCCTGTAGGTGTTCGCATTTGCAGGCATGTTTTTTTTCTTAAGCAGGCAAATGGCTTTGTCCGTTCTGTATTCAGACATGATTGTTTGTGAAACATTTATCATTCTGCATTGAATCATAATTCAATGCTTATTTTTGAGTTTATTTTTGAAGATATGCTAACAGTTATCTACATAATGGTTGCGGGCATAGTGCTGGGCTACTTTTTGCGCAGCAAAAGGAAACTTGCGGCCATAAACGATAGGCTTGTAACCTACGCCATTTACCTGCTGCTCCTTTTGCTGGGAATATCCATCGGTTCCAATAAGATTATTGTTGCTAATCTTCCACTGCTTGGGGTAAAGGCACTAATAGTTACCCTAGGGGCCGTGCTAGGAAGTATAACCCTAGCGCTAGTCACCTATAATCTGTTTTTTAAAGAGAAGAAATAGCCATGAAGGGAAGTCTAATCATTCTTAGTTTTTTTGCCGTTGGTGCGTTTCTTGGATATATGGGTCTGCTCCCGATGTGGATTGTGCAGGGTAATTTTGCGGAGTATGCGCTCTTTTTGCTCATGTTTTTGGTTGGGATAGGAATTGGTACCGATCCTCGTTCGTTAGAAGCGCTTCGCAGCACGAACTTAAGGATAATCCTTGTGCCATTAACTACCATTGTCGGAACCTTGTTAGGTGTTGCAGCCGTATCGGTACTCATTAAGAATATTTCACTCACCGATTTGCTGGCAGTGGGCTCTGGATTTGGATACTATAGCCTCTCTAGCATTTACATTACCGAGCTGCGGGGCGAAACCCTTGGGGTTATTGCGCTTCTTTCTAACGTGATGCGCGAGATAATAACCCTTCTTTTAACACCAGTGTTTGCTCGCTACTTTGGTAAGCTAGCCCCTATCGCGGCAGGTGGTGCCACGTCTATGGATACCACCCTTCCTATTATCACCCAATACGTGGGGAAGGACTATGCCATAGTGAGCCTCTTCAATGGAACCATGCTTACTATTCTTGTGCCATTTCTGGTGACTTTTATTCTAGCATAGTATTCCTCTTTTTCAGCTACCCCCGGTTTGGCGTTCATTGTAACGTTAGTCTGTTATCTTTCCTCGGTTTCTATAAGTCTTATTGATTCCTAACTCTTTCGTGGCGCCAAGAATTTATTGAACAGTAGTAGCCCTATCATGGTAGCGATGCCAATGAGCACGAAGATACCCCAGAAAGCAAAACCATTGTTTTGTTTCTCAACCAACGAAACGTAGAGGGTTGCTCCCAATATGCCGCCAACACCGCTGCCAATTACGCCATAAAGAAAGGAGTAGCCGAGATAGAGTGCCTTCTTGTCGGGTGGAGCAATAAGCCCCACGTAGGATATAAATTTGGGATGTGCGGTCATTTCCCCCAGAGAGAAGATGAAAAGCCCGAAGATGAATACCCAAACGTTGGAGGAGATGGCCAGCATGGCAATACCCATGGTTCCAAGTCCAATGCCAAATATCATGGTAGGCAATGCCTTGAACTTGTTTACAATCTTGGAAATAACCAGCTGAAGGCAGATAATGGTTAACGCATTTACTACGGTAACGTGCTCTGCATCAAAATGCCAGTTGGGTTTATCTATAAATAGGGAAAGCATACTATTTATCGCGCCATTTACCGGAGTGGTGTCGATCTTTTCCTTGAGGAACCAAAGAACGGAGTCGAACATCTGGAAATACAATATCCAAAAACCGCTATAAATAATGATCATCAGAATGAAACGATAGTCTTTTAAAACAAGCACTGCATCGGCAAGTACTTGGCCAACTGATTTTCCTGTCTTAGGTCGGGCTGGTTCTTTGTAAATAAAGAAGTTTACTAGGAGCAGCCATCCGGTCCCAAAGCCTGCCATTAGGAATATATATGTCCAGGAGAAACTTTTGAGGTAGGGAATCAGCAATAGCGGAACCAGAAAGGCCCCCATGTTTATGGACCAGTAGTATATACCAAAACCCAGCGAGGAGTTGCTTTCGTTGGTTTCGCGAGCAATTGTTCCAGAGATAATAGGCTTGAAAAATCCGGCTCCTACTGCCATAAAAATCAAGCTGAGAAATACCGGGGTGTATGAGGTCATCTGGCTCGTGAGAAAGTATCCAGTGCTCATTACCGCGAAGGCAAAAAAGAGCGTTTTTCGGTATCCATACCTGTCCGCTATGGCACCCGAGAGGATGGGCAGAAAGTATAGCAGCGGTGTTATGGTGCTTTTTATTACTCCAACGCTCTCCTTGCTGAACCCTAAGCCGCCTTCAGTGGTACTCAGCACAAGGTAGACGGAAAGAACGGACATTACTCCGTAGTAAGAGCCTCGCTCGAAGAACTCCATGAGAATAACGGTCCAGTAGTTTTTGCTAAATCCTTTTTTTGCTGGAACTTGATTGAGATTCTGACTCATAGTAGGTTGTTTTATCTTTTGCAAAGATTGAATTTTTGATGGTTTTTCAACCCTATTGCTCTTTTTTTTAAATATTCTAAGTTGTTTTATGTGTTGAGGGTCTTTGAACATTACAATTATTAGAATTGAGAGACTTAGTTATATTTATTATTGAAAGTTGATCACCTCTCGTTACTGTCTTCTTTTTTTATACTAATTTGCAGCGTTCTCCTCTCATCGTTACGCTAATGAAAACAGTAGCATCTTACCTGAGTTTGTTTCTTTTCTATTTTTTATTGTTCCCTTTAACTACGGTAGGGCAAGCAGGCTTACCCTACCTTACTCACTATAAGGTGCCTTCTCAACTGGGGACTAGGATGTGGGGTATTGTTCAGGGCGAGAATCAGGAGATGTTCTTCCTAAACAAAAAAGGTGTTTATTCCTTCGATGGATATGGGTGGGAAATGCTGCCACTGAAGGATCGTCCAATTGCTTTTTGCAACCATGCTAAGCTATATGTGAGCACCGAAAAGGGGATTGTTTCATTTAAACGGGCATCTAAAGGCGCATTCATTAGTACGCCAGTGATCGGAAAGGTCAACGATTTTTTCCACAAATTTGTGATGGAGGGTCAGAACCTTTATGCCATTGGAACACAAAATATAATGCAGGTAATGCCAGGTGAACCGGAATTGCTGAAATCGGTTTACTCCGAACAGGATAGTACCCGTTATGTAACCGATGCATTTACTCTTAACGGCAAACTTTTTATTGTTCAGAACAAAAGCCATATCTTCTTAGTTCGCTCGGCTCATGCTATTCCATTGAGTCTTAGCTTGCCATATCTCGTCGACATTAACTTTGTTTTTGGAAACAATAAGGCAGTCTTTATTGGTCTTTCCAATAATAAACTTTTTCGCTTCGATGGTAAAAATGTGTCTCAGGTTATGCTTAAGGATCAACCCTATCTAGAGGAGAGTTACCTCGCCGGTGGGATAATGATTGACGATAAACATATGGCTCTTTCCACAATGCTAGGGGGAAGTGTTGTTGTAGATATTGGAACGGGTGAATCTGTTGCCATGATTAACTATAGTGCTGGTTTGCCCGATGATGAGATTTCTGCGCTTGGGCTCGATGGGCAAAATGGATTGTGGTTAGCTCATGGGATGGGTGTTTCACGTATTGATTTTAAATTGCCGCTAACTACGTTTACTCACTATCCGGGTTTAAGTGGCAATCTGCTTTCTGTGGCCGAATTTGATAATTTGCTTTACGTTGGAACGAGCGATGGTTTATATGTTTTAACCCTGCAAAAGGATTACAAGGAAACTGTAATTTCGGTGAAGGAGCGGATTGAATCTCCTAAGATAGTTTCCAGTCCATCAATTCCGGTGGAAAGTAAGACTTTGACAGATAAGAAGAAGAAGGGTTTCTTTGGCCGCATGTTTAGCAGCGATACAGAAAAGGCTGAGGAGGTAAAGACTTTCGATAGAGGAATAACTGAAGCGAAAGCACCAGAAACCATTCGGGTTTCGAAGAAGAAGGTGATAACACTTCAGTCAGTTAGCCGTGTTTATCGTAGAGTTTTAGGTGTCGAGGGGAAATGCCAGCAGTTGATGGAGTTGAATGGGACTCTCTTGGCTGTTACCAGTCGCGGGGTATTCGAGATTACTTCAGAATCCTCAGTGCCGCTCGTTGTAGGAAAAAATATTCGCATAGCAACTCATTCTGCCTTAAACAAATCTCTTCTTTGGCTTGGAGGCGATGATGGTATTTCTTCTTTGGAAAAAACGGGCAATGTATGGAAGTATAATTCGGCTATTTCTGTGGGTAATGATGTTCCTACCTCGCTCGTGGAGCTCTCAATAGACGAGCTGTTGGTTTCTACAGAGTCAAAGGTGCTGCGTGTTTTAGTTGGAGGGAAGGGTGCGCCCTTGAATTTGCCGGTAAATGGGATGCGGTTTGATTCGCCCATTGTGCGACAGATTTCGGGAGCAGTAAGGATCATCTCCTCAGGAAACGTTTATACATACAATCAAGTTAATAACAGTGTTGTGCTTGATAGCATTGAATTTCCGCATCCCGTTTCGCAAATGATCTTAACTCAGGATCAAATCTCATGGTTGTGCATCGACCGGACATGGAAGTGCTACTCCGGAAAAGGAGTTATAGATAATCCAAATACTCCATTTATTTCTTTGTTCGATAGGGTGAATGCCATATTCGTAAACAAAACCAACGAGTTACTGGTCGTAAATGGTTTTAAAGAGGTTGGAAGGGTTGCTGTTCCAAAAGGATTCGAGAACCCTGCCACTATTCCTCTTGTGGTGAAATGGGCAGAGGATAGAGATGGAAAATTGCTCGATCTGGATGATATCGTTTTAACCTATGCCAACAACTCGCTTAAGATACAGTTCGCCTCTCCAGCGTATATTAAGGAACAATCAACCGAGTATCAGTATATTATTGATGGGAAAATGAGTCGTTGGACAACATGGAGTTCTAGTCCTATCATTGATTTCCCATTCTTTTCCTCTGGCAGTTATTCCCTTAAAGTTAGGGCTAGGGATTTGCTTGGTAGGCAAAGCTCTATTTACGCACTGAACTTTCGCATTAAGCCTCCTTTCTGGAAATCGATATGGTTTATCTCTATTTGTGTGTTTGTTTTCTTGGTGTTTGTTTTCTTTTTCATTCGGGTGAGGGAACAACGGCTGCTTCACGATAAAATAGTGCTCGAGCAAAAGGTTCGAATACGCACGCAAACAATTGAGGAACAAAAAGAGGAGTTGGAGTCGCAGAGGGATGCCCTTGCGCAGCAGAATGAAGATATTAGTCAGAAAAGTGAAGAAATTGAAGCGCAACGTGATGAAATTGAGGCACAGCGTGATCATATATTCAAGCAGCGTGAGAATATCACCAAGAGTATTGAGTATGCTAAGAAGATTCAAATAGCTGCAATGCCTTCGCGTGAAGCTGTAAACGAAATTCTTCCGGAACACTTTATCCTGTTTCGTCCACGCGATATCGTTAGTGGAGACTTCTTTTGGACAACCTCCTATCATGGTAAGATTATTGTTGCCGCTGCCGATTGCACTGGCCATGGTGTGCCTGGTGCCTTCATGAGTATGCTTGGACTTTCTTTCCTCAACGAGGTGGTAGTGAAGATTGACGATCTGAATCCTGCCTTAATTCTTAATAAACTCAGAGCATTTATTATGAGTACTCTGTCCCAGCGTGGGGTAGAAGGTGGCTCAAAGGATGGTATGGATATAGCCCTCTGCATTATTGATTTTGAGAATAGAACTCTCGAGTTTGCAGGAGCATACAACCCGCTCTATTACATTCAGGATGGTTTGGTGCGCGAAGTTAAGGGCGATAAGATGCCGGTGGGTATTCATATAAATGAGGAAGTTACGTTTACCAATCATACCCTATCTCTCGATGGTATTTCGGCATTCTACATATTCTCCGATGGTTTTGTTGATCAGTTTGGGGGCGAAGTTGGAAAAAAGTTCATGGCGCGAAAATTCAAAGCGTTGATTGGGGATATACAAGAGAAAACTATGGTAGAACAAGGCGTTATGCTCGAAGAGATCCTCGATAAGTGGCAAGGCTCCAACGAACAAGTGGACGATGTCTTGGTGATTGGGGTAAAATTAGTATAGTGTCACAAATAGTTCGGGCCGTTGTTATCAACGGCCCGAACTATTTGTTAACTCGATTATTGTGCTTTACGATTATCTCTATTTCTTGAATTTCTTGGTGACGTAGGTATCGATAGCCTTCGCTGCTTTTCGTCCAGCACCCATCGCAAGAATTACGGTTGCAGCACCGGTAACGGCATCGCCTCCAGCAAATACACCTTCGCGCTTCGTTTGTCCTTGGTCGTCGGCTACAATACACTTCCACTTATTAACTTCCAATCCCGGGGTGGTTGAGGCAATCAAGGGATTTGGGGATGTTCCTAGCGACATGATAACCACATCGACTTCAATATTGAACTCGGAGTTTGGAATCTCAACAGGGCTGCGTCTGCCGGATTTGTCGGGTTCGCCCAACTCCATCTTGAGGCAGCGAATACTTTTAACCCATCCCGTGTCGGTGCCGAGAATTTCTATCGGATTGGTAAGCATATGGAATTCTAAGCCCTCTTGCTTGGCATGATGAACCTCCTCAACTCTTGCAGGGAGTTCTTTTTCGGACCGTCGGTAGATGAGCGAAACATCGGAGCCAAGGCGTATGGCGGTGCGGGCTGCATCAATTGCAACATTGCCCCCTCCCACAACAGCCACCCTTTTCCCAATATAGATTGGGGTGTCGTAGGTCGTGTCGAATGCTTTCATGAGGTTGTTGCGGGTGAGAAACTCGTTGGCCGAAACAACGCCGTTGAGATTTTCGCCCGGAATATGCATAAACTTGGGTAGTCCTGCGCCGGAGCCTAAAAATACGGCGTGAAATCCCTCTTGGTTGAGGAGCTGATCGATGGTAATGGTTCTGCCTATCACCACGTCGGTCTCAATCTCAACGCCTAACTTTCTTAGGTTGTCTATTTCGTGCTTTACTACTCGTTCCTTTGGCAAACGGAATTCGGGTATGCCATACTCCAATACACCACCGGGTTTATGTAAAGCCTCAAATATTTTTACAAAGTATCCCATTTTGGCCAAATCATTGGCGCAGGATAGTCCGGCAGGGCCACTTCCAACAATTGCTACTTTGTAGCCGTTACGTGGGCCGGGTTTGCCCAAATCTACGTTATGATCGCGGCTGTAATCAGCCACGAAGCGTTCGAGTTTTCCAATGGATACGGGTTCTCCTTTTACTCCAAGAATGCAAGAGCCTTCGCATTGGCTCTCTTGGGGACAAACCCTACCACAAACTGCTGGCAGGCTACTATCTTCAGCAATAATGCGGGCAGCATCGGCATGGTTTCCTTCGCTAACGGCATTGATGAATTTAGGTATGTTTATCGATACAGGACAAGCATCAACGCATCGAGGCTTTTTGCACTGAATGCAGCGGGTAGCTTCTAGCGATGCCTCTTCGGTATTGTAACCAAAGCAAACCTCCTCAAAGTTAGTCTTCCTCTTATTCGGATCCTGTTCCCTTACCGGAACGCGGGGTATCTTATTTGCCATCTCGTCCAATTTTGCACTTGTGATCTTTTTCTTCCAGCTCCTTGTCCTTTACTCCCTCAATGGTTCGATACATGTTTTGACGACGCATGGCCTCATCAAAGTTAACCAAATGAGCGTCAAATTCGGGCCCGTCCACGCAGGTAAACTTTATCTCATTTCCGATGCTTACCCTGCAGGCTCCGCACATGCCTGTGCCGTCGACCATCAAGGTGTTTAAGCTGGCGATAGTGTGGATGTTTAGTTCCCGTGTGAGCGCCGCCACAAACTTCATCATTATCATTGGACCGATGGTAACCACCAAATCGTATTGTTTGCCTCTGTTCTGCACTAAATCTTTAAGCAAGTCGGTTACCAGCCCCTTAAATCCAACGCTTCCATCGTCGGTAGCGACAAATACCTCATTGGCCACGGATTTCATTTCGTCTTGGAATATCAAAGCATCCTTGCCCTTTGCTCCAATAATCACGTCTACCTTTACGCCTCGTCCGTGAAGATATTTTACTTGAGGATATACTGGAGCCGTTCCAACGCCACCTGCAATGAATAAAATCTTTCTTGCCCGAAGTTGCTCGTCGGTTTCGTTAACTAACTCCGAAGGCATTCCAAGCGGACCCACAAAATCGAGAAGAAATTCTCCCTCTTCCTTGGCACAAATTAAACGGGTGGAGGCCCCAACCGTTTGAGTGACTATGGTTACAGTTCCTGCCTCTGCATTGTAGTCGGCAATGGTTAATGGAATTCGCTCGCCTTTTTCGTGCACCCGGACAATAACAAACTGTCCAGGAAGAGCTGCTTTTGCTACTCGAGGAGCCTCAATGTCCATTAAGTAGATATGCGGTGCCAGTAGTCTCTTCGATACTATTTTGAACATGGAAACGGTGGGGTTAATTAGTTTTTGGGTAAATATAATGCATTAACAAGTAATGTTGACGGGTAGAATATCGTGGATATGCAATAGGATGCAGTTCGCTTGGTGTGTTTATCCACGTTTTACTGATGAAGATGATTGTTTTAATTGTCTGCTAAAATATTTGTTGGTCAGAAGTTTAAATATGATATATATCACTTGTTCGGTTGTCGTTTTTACTTTGTTCCTATTTTTGCTTTTTCTATTTTTGACATTCTAAATCAGTTGGGCCGGTTATTCCTATTTCACGGTGAATATTGCTACCCGATTCGTATGAAAGATAATTGTATGGTTAATTGTATCGCATACAAGTCGCTCTACCACAACTTCGGCAAAGGCCTCTTTGAGTGCTGGATTTGCTAGGTCATTCTCTTCTTTTTTCGCTAGGTCAATTCTGACCGTTTGTAATTTAGGTTTCTCACGTTTTAATAGAATAAAACCGTTTGCGCTATGCAAGGATTGGTTTTTGATATGCATCGATTCTCGGTACACGATGGTCCGGGTATTCGCACTACTATTTTTTTGAAGGGATGCCCTCTCCGCTGTCGATGGTGCCATAATCCTGAAAGTAGGCGGGAAATGCCCGAAGAGGTGGAGCGTATTTACCGCCTCGAGGATCGGGAGATCAAGGTGAAGGAGGTTTTGGGCCGCTTCATGTCGCCAGCAGAGGTATTGGTTGAAGCGTTAAAGGACCGTGCATTCTATGAGGAATCGGGTGGGGGCGTTACTATATCGGGTGGCGAGCCACTGCAGCAGGTAGCCTTTTTGGTGGAGATACTATCTTTATTGAAGGCGGAAGGGATTCATACCGCCGTTGATACATCTGGGTTCGCGCCCAATGTGGCCTTCCAGCAAATTGCGCTGCTTACCGACCTTTTCCTTTACGATCTTAAGCACATGGATACGGTGAAGCACCAATCGCTAACGGGCGTTAGGAATGATATGGTGCTGCATAACTTGCGCTATCTGGTAAAACAGGGACGCCGAGTAGTTGTCCGCTATCCAATGATACCGGGAATGAATGACGATGAGGAAAATCTAGTCGCCATGAAGAATCTCTTTATGGAGTTATCCGCGCTAAACGAGCTGCATATTCTTCCCTATCATTCCATTGCCAATGGAAAGTATCAGCGAATGGAGTTAGAAAATATGATGGTTGGAGTTACCGAGCCTACATGTGATTGGGTGGAGAAGGTAGCTACTCGTTTTAAAAACATTGGATTGAACGTAAAGATAGGAGGCTAATGTCATGATAAATGAACGTATTCGTACACAGCGTGAAATGAGCCTTAGGGCCATTAACCATATATCAGCCGAAAGGGCAATCCTAGTAACTGAATTTTATGCACTCCCCTCCACGGCGCTCCTCTCGGTGCCATTGCAGCGGGCTGGTGCGCTAATGTATATTCTTTCGAGGAAGGCAATATGCGTAAATCCGTTTGAATTGATTGTTGGGGAGAGAGGACCTGCTCCCAAAGCAACATCGACATATCCTGAGGTATGCCTTCATTCGATTGCCGATCTTGAGATACTCGACTCTCGTCCTAAGGTGAGTTACAAGGTAGATGAGGAGGTGAGGAAGGTTTACGCTGAAGTTATTATTCCTTTCTGGCAGGGACATACCATTCGCGATAGGGTTTTCGAGCAAACAACTGACGAATGGCAGAGGTGCTATGCTGCTGGTGTATTTACCGAATTTCAGGAGCAACGCGCTCCCGGGCATACGGTAGCTGGCAAAAAGTTGTTTCAGAAAGGCATCCTCGATCTGAAGAATGACATTCAGAAAAGCCTTGCTTCTCTTGATCCGCTTACCGACAACCACGTGTTTGATAAGCGGGAGGAGCTAAAGGCGATGGATATGGCTGCCGATGCCATTCTTGTTTTCGCCGAACGGCATGCGCAAGAGCTGGAACGGTTGGCTGCAATCGAAACGGATAGCGTTAGGAAAGATGAATTTATAGAGATGGCCCGTATTTGTCGTAAGGTGCCAGCCAATGCTCCCGAAACGTTCCATGAGATGCTTCAGCACTACTGGTTTATTCATGTTGGTGTAATTACGGAACTGAATCCTTGGGACTCCTTCAATCCCGGACGTCTCGATCAGCATCTTTATCCCTTTTACCAAAAGGAGTTGGCCGATGGGTCACTTACCAAGGCTAAGGCTGAGGAGTTACTTCAGTCGTTTTGGGTTAAATTCAATAATCATCCTTCACCACCTAAAATGGGGATTACGGCCAAGGAGAGCAATACCTATACCGATTTTGCCCTAATTAACCTTGGCGGATTAACCTCCGAAGGGTTCGATGCGGTCAATGGTCTTTCCTATCTAATACTGGATGTAATTGAGGAGATGCGCATTCTTCAACCCAGCTCCATGGTTCAACTGAGCAAGAAAAATCCCGATAGTTTTATCACCCGAGCGATTAAGATCACTAAGACCGGGTTTGGTCAACCTTCCATATTTAATACCGATGCCATTATTCAGGAGCTGGTGCGGCAAGGAAAATCACTAGAAGATGCACGGAATGGGGGCGCAAGCGGATGTGTAGAGTCGGGTGCATTTGGAACCGAGGCCTACTGGCTAACGGGTTATTTTAATCTTCCCAAGGTGCTTGAGATTACCATGCACAACGGTATCGATCCTAGAACAGGGGCTCGCATTGGTTTGGAGACTGGGATTGTTACTGAATTTCAGACATTCAACGATCTTTGGATGGCTTTCGAGAAACAACTTCAGCACTTTATTGATATCAAGATTAAGGGCAATTGTATCATTGAACAGCTCTATGGCAGAACTCTTCCTGCGCCTTTTCTTAGCTTGTTTATCGATGATTGTATTGCCAACGGTAAAGATTATAATGCGGGAGGTGCTCGTTATAACAGTAGCTATATTCAAGGAGTTGGCCTTGGCTCAATCACCGATAGCCTTGCGTCGCTTCGTTACCATGTGTTCGATAATAAGACCATTACCATGGACGAAATGATGCGCGTGCTGGATGCCAACTTTGAGGGCAGCGATGCTTTTCGGGCAAAAACAATTTATGAAACGCCGAAGTTTGGAAACGATGAGGATTATGCCGATGGGCATGCCGTTGAGGTATTCAATTTGCTCTGGTCCATGCTCGATGGTCGACCAACGGCTCGAGGCGGACAGTTTCGACTTGATATGCTTCCCACAACATGCCACGTTTATTTTGGTAGTTTGATTGGAGCAACACCCGACGGACGATTGGCTACCATGCCGCTATCGGAGGGAATTTCGCCCGTGCAGGGAGCCGATAGGAAAGGACCCACCGCTGTAATTAAATCGGTTTCGAAGTTCGATCATCTCAAAACAGGAGGAACACTCCTTAACCAGAAATTTACTCCCGAATTTTTTGATGGTGAGGATGCCATAGGGAAAATAGTAAAGCTGGTGCGCACCTACTTCCGCATGGATGGACATCACATTCAGTTCAATGTAGTGTCGGCAGTTACGCTGCGCGATGCACAGAAGCATCCTGAGAACTATGGCGATCTTATTGTTCGTGTGGCCGGATACTCTGACTACTACAATGATTTAACTCCCGAACTTCAAGCAGAAATTATTCGTCGCACCGAACATCAACTCTATTCTTAAGTATCACATGATCGAAATGGTTGCGTGCCGCTATTGTTCAATCTTTAGCGGCACGCGCCTTGGTCATTTTCGATGTTCGTCAAAATTCAACTAATCTAATGGGTTTATGCCTTTTTGAGAGTAAGCTACTTGTTGCTTTCAGAATCTAAATCGCTGTTGTTATCATTGTTTTGTAGTCCATTAAATTAAAGTTGAACATGTTTAATCCAGGAATCGCCGTTATTGCTAAACAGAAGAAAATAATTCGCCGTTTTAAGGATATCGATGCGACCACGCCAGAGAGGGCAATTGATCCATTTGTTCTGGGATTAAAAAATGGGATTGTATTTAGTCGGTTAGTCCGGAGGGGTATTCTTATAGAGTCAACCCCTCGCCTTTTTTACCTCGATGAGCAGCAAGCGGAGGTTTTTAGTGCACGTCGGCGAAGGGTTGCAGTTGGAGTATTGATCATTCTACTCGTAATTGTTACCGTTATCTGTATTTTCCGTTGGTAGATCTCAACTGTTCTTTTCGTTTACTTCATAGGTCGAACCTGTTTTTTATTTTTCCTTTATTGCCCTTATCATCCCTTATCACTTACTTTGCCTAAAATAGGCAAGATGGAAATCACCTTTATTCTGGTTGAGCCCGCTCGAGAGGAAAATATTGGAGCTGCTGCTCGGGCTATGAAAACAATGGGCTTTAATAATCTTAGACTGGTGAACCCCGGTAACTATCTTGGTGAGCGAGCTCTGGCAACGGCACACGCTTCAACGGAAATTCTTGAACAGGCCGTTGTCTTTAGTACGCTAAATGATGCAATCTCGGATATCGACTTTGTGGTTGGCTCTGCGGCTAAACATCGAAATGTAAAGGATGATTCCCATTGGGTGGGCGATCTTCCCAGGATACTCAGCGAGAAAGGAGCAAGTGTTAGTTCAGTTGCCGTTGTATTTGGTTGCGAAGAGTCGGGCTTATCCAACGAGGATCTTGCCTTGTGCCACATCGTCTCCACCATACCTATGCGAAGCAAATACCCCTCGCTCAACCTTGGTCAAGCGGTAATGGTTTATGCCTATGAACTGTCGAAAATTAATCTGTTATATTCCCGCAAAAAAGAGCACAAGGTTACGGAGGCTGAGTATGCCGTGGTTAGGCAACGGTTAACAAATATCCTTACTGATGTTGGTATGGAGCCAAAAATCCAAGATCGGATTGTTGATCGTTTTGCCCTCTTGGGGGAGGAGGATATCTCCCTGTTTCATCGTTTTTTTCAAAAGTATTCGAAACCGAAATCGTAAAGGATATTTCGCTGTTGCGCGGGATGAATTCTGCACCAATACCGCAATACTGTTGTTTTAGATAGAATTTTCTTAATCAAAGAGAGACCGTGGCAAACTAATAATCTTGAAATAGATGCATCAAACCTCGGCCAACCTTGCGGCTCAATCGGAGGAGTTGAGTGAAATGGTGTCGCTCTTTAAGGTGAAGTAATCTCGCCGATGGGGTGTAGGTTCTCAATGGAAATATACCTACACCGGTATCCACCTTCTTTCCCAATCTTACTCCCAAAGTCCTTTAGTGGTGCACTGTCAACTTCTGTTGACGTGGCATAGCCGCAAATAATAGCATTGGTTCCTGCCAGAATAGTATCGGCGTGTGCACTCTTAACATCTATGATTATCTGCACGTAGTAAGTGGGCTTGCGCTTTGCCGCATAATCTTCTCGCACTAAGAGGTGCAACTTTGTTGAGAATAGAAAAGCAGAGGTTTTAATCTCAATGTTTGGAAAGTCAACATCGCCCTTGTTCTGGCCCAAACGATGCTTGTGCCAATCCCCAAAGTAGTATTGTGCAAAGGCCATTTCGCCAAGATGTCCGGTGAGCGTATCAATTGCAGAGGCCCTTGTTCTATTCACATGCGTATAGGGAATAATCCGCTCGGCTTCCGAAATCATTTCGGCGGTGATAGCTACAGTTGGGTAGTGATGCGTTTGCATGGCGAAGTTGTTTCTGTAGCCAAGTTACACTATTTTTTATCTTAAAATCAAACAGATTTGGCTAAGTTCTATTATAAACTGCAAAATCAGTTTGATTTGCTGACATAAAAGGTTGATTGCCGCTGCGCGGCATTTCTCCTTTTTCTTTTCCCTTGATGGAAAAGAAACAAAAGATCAAGCCTTGCCTGCTCGCCGACCCTTTACGGCCTTGCTCGCTAAAACGGCGGAACTCGCTGCGCTCGAACAGCCACCGTTTTTACGCTCCCTTCGACCTAAGGGGCCCCGGCTGCGCAGGCTATGGCAATCCTGCAGCATCATACAAGGCATTGTATAGAAACCTACCCCTAGGGTTTAGGGGTGTTGGAGTTGCTTTCCAGAAGGAAGGTTTTGTTTGGCTTGCCGCTTTTTCTACCTTTTTTTAACTTCCGCCTAACTTCGTTGCTGTGTTTTTCCGAAATACCACAATCCTATTGGTGTTGGTTCCTTTTGAATTATTACTAACGCCCCAAATGTTGGCAGTCTTGGTGAACTCTTGTGCGTTGATAACAATAACCTCGCAGATAAATCCGGCACCAATTCCTAGCGGAACAACCGCTTCGTCGAGTTTAATCTTTCCATTCTTTACTTCGCCTACCTCAAATGCAACGTAGCCTCCCGGTTTGGTGATGCGGAAAAGTTCATCAAATACTCCCTGCATTACGATGCACCAATCCTCCACCTTTTTCGACATGGTGATGCCGGAGGCAACCGCATCGGCATCAATTCCGTTGAACCAGCATCGGAGCCAGTTGTCGTCGGAGTATTGCACAATATCGAGGAATGGGGGCGAGGTTATGGTTAGTGCCACAGAATCGGCCGAAATGGCTTTTGTTGAGTCGGCCGGGCCGGTTACAAATTGCGCTTGAGCGGCTATGCCGAAAAGTGTGCTGCGCTCCTTTTCGGCGATCCCTTTCAGTAGATCTTTGGTTTTTTTAACGATGATCTCCTTCACATTTTTATAGGGAGGTACCTGCTCTCGCTTTTGGTTGATCAGCCGCTGCCTATTGGCACTTACTGCCTGGTTGGGCGGAAAGGTATAGCCCGAGAAGAAGTTGGTAGAGTGGCCCGTTAGGCGGTTAGTTGCCACCATGCGTATCCAACGATCTGTTGAGTCGAGGCTTCCATTACCATCTTTGCCAATAAGGTAGCTGCGTAAATTCAGCAACTCACGAAAAGTATCAGTATGGTAGAACATGGTAAGGTCAATCTCCGTCGAATTGGATGGAGATAGGTCTATTTCGGACAGTCGCTGCTTTACCTCTTCCACCATAGGTGGCAGCAATCGGGGTGCCGCCATCATTGCGCTGAGTGGATTTATATCGTTAGCCACCGGAACACGACCCATAAGTGCTGCCTCCAGCGCAGTAGTGCCTCGGCCGCTAAAGGGATCATAAACTTTGTCGCCGGGTTGGGTTAGGTGTTCAATAAAAAAGCGTGGCAGCTGTGGTTTAAAGCAGGCACGGTATGATATTTCGTGCAGAGCATTGGCCTGACGCTGCTTGGCAGTCCAGAACTCCCCCGTGTAGCGGACTATGGCTTGGTTGCCAATGGAAATGCTGTCGGCAATTAGCACGTTGCTTTGCCTAAATTCCTCTATTTGATGGATAAATGATGACTTCTTTTCCATTGGTTTACGCTAGGGTGCGTAAAGATAGCAATTCCGCTTGGTAACGGTAATGGCGGGGCGTGAATTAAACCTCCCCGTCAGTCTAGCTGGCGGGGGAGGGCTACTCGATTGGGTTTTCGTGCTTTATATTTGTCTTGAATATTTGATAAACTTACCTTCAACTAGCGGAGATGTCAAACAAGGGAATTTCATTAAGAATTAAAAAATAATTTTTAATTTCCTTTTTAATTTTAATTCCTCATCTGTCAATCATTCCGAGTTTTACCCGCAATTTCGACATTCCAAATAACTCTGTCTATTTGGTGATTTTTTCAAAAATTTTAACTTTCTCTTTAGAAATAGAGTCAAGTTTTGAGGAAGTTTTATTGATTATGGAGTCAAGTTTTTTGACTTTCTCACCTTCGGTATTAATTATTGAGTCAAGAGTTAAAACTTTGTCAAATTCCTTGTTTATCAACGAATCTAAAGATTCGCTTTTGTCTTGTAATTCATTGAGTTTTTTTTCAACCTCTTTACTCAAGTCAGCACATGCTGATAGAGTAAATACCGCTATAATCGGCAATAAAATTTTTCTTAAAAGACTCTTCATAGTTCAATTGTTTTATAAGTTAATACTCGTTTAAACTGTCAGTCTTGCATGAAAACCAACGGTTTGCAGCTACAAGAAGTTGGCGATTTCGAAGCACCAAACTGCCTGCCACCACAAAACTTGATACGAAGCACAAAGCTACATTTAACCACTGAACCGCCAATTTTTTGTAGGTGCTGTGTGTGCCTTGAATGGTAAATATAGTAAAAGTTCTTTAAACGGAAGCGTTTTTGGAACAAGTCCAGAGGGTGAAAGTCCCTTGTGCGCGGAGTCGTGTCCGAAGCACTAGCAAGTGGCAAGGTGGTTTGGGGTGACCCATGCACTGAAGTAAGCCAAACGGCAAACGTCTGAACTGACGAACAGGAACGGGATATGAGGCACAGCTGCTCGGGTGAGCAAGCACACCATTGCAAAGCCCAACGAATACAAACAGGGTAGCTATGTAGATCCCGCAGGGTTA
>NZ_FMYP01000040.1 GCF_900096565.1 Williamwhitmania taraxaci | reverse complement strand
ATCGAACGGTTTCTCGAACTGGTTGCGGTAGGTCTGTTCGCTAGATTGGCTAAAGCGACCCAGCTGTAAGAAATTTATCCTACCTTTGATACTCAAAATGTGCCAAAGAACGCTTACAACAAAATCTTTGCGAGTTTTATTGAGTTTATTAAAACAGTCATTGTTTAATGTGCTGTATATGTAATACTTAACAATATTACTGACCTTAGGAATCATGCTTAGAAAATTACTGGAATAATCTTTTAAGATACTGATTTCTAAGGTCTTATTCAAATTTATTCACGCCTATTTTTCTGATTGTCAAATATTTACACTAGTTATTACCGAACTATTGTTTACTGCTATAAGGGTCTTACACCGCAATTTTTCTGTCGCTACCGCTGCAAGGGTCTTCGACCACAATTTTTCTATCGCTACCGCTGCAAGGTCTTACGCCAAAACATTCCTGTCGCTACCGCTATAAGGGTCTTCGACCACTTACAGGGTTGCTCTACCGAAGGGGTCTTCTACCACAATTTTTCTATCGCTACCGCTGCAAGGGTCTTCGACCGCTTACAGGGTTGCTCTGCTTACGGAATATAAAAACGCTTGCAGGTGCTGCGCACGCTGCAAGGTTTTACTAGTAGATAACATTCCATCGTTGGAACAACGTGGAGGCGTCTATTTCATTTGGTTTTCGTAATCGAAGGCCATCATCAGGTCTACTAGGTGCTGCTGAGCATTATCAAGGGCATCAGCAACCTCTTTTTTAGTTCTAATATATCCGGCCGCCGAAAGCGAAACAAAGGAGTTTACTCCAGCTAACTCTTCCTCTATAATGGGCACAGCCTTATTATCGTCCTCCTCATGCAGTTTTGCTCGAATACTACTCGCAATCTTATTTGCATTATCGCTAACCGAAATAGCTAGTGTCTCCATCAAGCTAAAGGTGCGCGATTGGTTGGAGGTAATAGACCAGTTTACAATTGCGTAGGCTAAGGCTGGAATCAACTTCGCCCGAATAGCCTTAGGTGCAACTAAACATTTGCCAAAAATATTATGGCACTCAACCCAACCATTTGCAAGTAACTTTGCCTCTGTTTCAGCAGATATTTCTGGCTCCAACGGATTTTGGAGCACGCAAAAAAGTCTGCGTAAATCAATGGCCATGTCTTGGATAAAAAGGCCATTTGCCCTTTTGTTGTCTGGAATCCATTTACGGCTTAAGCTGCGATCCTTCCCCGTAAGCAGAGCTGCAATTTGATCTTCCGATAATACCTCGCCCTTTTCATTCCGAACAATTACAGCATTATTGGGTCTATCGCTTCTATCAAACGAAATGTTTTCGTTAGGCGTGCTCGTAAGCAAGGGATGTAACCCTCTCATTGCAGAGATTGAGAGCGGGCTTCTGCGCTTAATGGTGCGCTCGGTGCCTCCCTTTGACGCTTTCATCCAGCCACCAAGTAGCTGATCGGCGCTGGAAGGATCGCAGGTAGCATAAACTTCCCCCTCTTTTAGCTTGCCATCCTTGTCTGCATCAAACAAAAAGGTTGTTGGGGCAGGTATCTCATTCAATGCATTAGACAATGCATCAATGAGCGATCGCTTAACCTGCTGCCCGCTCGAATAGGGAACAGCTGTTCTAAATTGTGGATCGAAATAGGTCTTTTGACCATCGGCTACACAAAAAACGGTGTGCTCTGCGCGCTTTAGCGTGCGAATGTAAATTGTTGAGTTCATAGTATTCGTAAGTTTTAGGTTCGTTCTTGGAAGGCATAATCGAATTTCAGCAGCACAACAAAGTAACCAAAGTCCTCATGGGTCATAAGGTGAACTCTGTCGCGTAACCCTTTAAATAGTTCCAGCTTTTCAGTAGCCACATCTTTAATTACATCGCTTAGGCAATCTAAAAAAGCCTTTTTAGTCTTAGCCACCAAGAGTTCGCTCTTAATAAGGTTTCCTCTATCAGTTCTTGTGGTAGCTTTCTTATACTCATGAAGCGCAGCAGCAACTTCGGCGGTATAATCTAGAATCTCTTCCTTGTTTTTCGTAATCATAGCAACTAGCCAAGTTTTAAAAGTTCGAAATGGAATAATATTTTGGTTGTAATCCTTTTGTTCTGCCTGAAGCTGTTTGTAGGCCAGCTCATCCTCAGTATCCGTCTTTTTAAGAGATATCGAAGGCTTTGCAAAGTTGGGCAACTTTGCTTCGGTAAAGTACTTCCTGAGTCCCTCCGGTTCCAAAGCCTGCAAACCAATTGCCCCAAGCTCGCATGCCCGTTTTATATGAATACCAAATAATGCTTCATAATCCTTAGCATCCTTAAGCGAATCATTCTCTCCAAAGAGTTGCCTATAAATATGAATAAGTTTACGCCCCTGTTTGAAATGAAATGGATAAAACCCCAGCGTTTTATTGGTTTGGCCTAATCCAAAGATATAGCCAGGAATAACCCTATCGGAATAGTGCTTGGAAAGGTTGAAGAATAACTTACTCCATTTTATGGTATTGGCCTGAATTAGGGTGGCATCTTGCGTGAATATACCAGCATTTTCAAGTGTTGTAAAGTCGAAGTTCTCTCTAAAATCTGAGCTATAGAAGTAATTTAACCATTGGCCATTCCATGTTATAATCTGATTGCCCCTAATTTTACTAATGGCTTCATCATTTAAAAAATGACGATAGTGCTCCCAACCTCTATAAATATCCAATAGAATTTGTTCATCGTTAAAGAGCAATGAAAACCCACCAGCGATTCCAATGCTCAGACTACTTCCAATCCAAGTGTAGTAAACATCCTCATCTGATATTTCTATTACCATATCGGTTACCGAGCCCGAAGTGGTGGCAAACTCCTTGTCCTCCGATGCGGGGAAGCCAATGGCAATGCTCGCATCGCGGTCGCCCTGAATTATCTTCTGGTGCAGGTTTTCCAACTTTTCAAGCCTCTCCACAGAAGTTAAGTTTTCGGGTTTTTGCACTCCTCTCATCTGAACAAATGGGGAGTTTTGCGCCCACATCATATATTTAGGATGGTTAAAGAACAACTCAAAGTATACCTTGTCGAAAAACTCCTTTGGAGTATAGCTCTTTTGGTATGTTTTGTTGTAGGCGTTTAAGAATGTTCGTCCAATAACGGTTGTTATCATAGTTCCTATATTTATAAGAATTCAAAAGTTGTGTAGAACTCAGGCTTTAGCATGAGCATATTAAGGCCCAGCTCATGGCTGTATGCGCTACTGGGTACAATAAATGGCCGACTACCATAGATCGATTGCCGTAGCATTTTAAAGCTATAGTTGAATTTAGCCGGTATCTCCATACCTACTCGAGTATCATAATCGGACTCCCTATAGGATATTTCGTCGTCTTCGGTAATACAGGCCACACTATCAATCTCAAGCAATTCAAAAAGGATGGACTTATTCCTATGGGTAAGAAAATCTATTTGCCATTTACCATCTTGCTTAAATACCGAATGCTGCTCAATATTCAGCACATCAATATTGGGAAATACAGTGTCAATTTTTTCCTGTAAGCCTCGCTCCTTTAAAATTTCATTGGTAGCCAACACATCATAGCTGCGGACTAGCACCTCCTTCTTGTACGGTCTACAATCGGTTTCCTTCTCAGGAGGCTGAATAACGTATACTGGCATAAATCGCCCAATAGTAGCCTCTGTTCTCTTTCTATTTATGCGACCAAAACGCTGTATAAGTGCGTCTAATGGAGCAGTTTCTGTCACCATTATATCGAAGCTAATATCTAGGCTAACCTCAACAACTTGTGTTGATACCACAATACACGCTTGTGTTGAGGTATTAAAAGTCCCATTGGGGGCACCCTCTTCATTTAAGCCAAGCAACAACTTTTCCTTTTGCGCTCTATCCATTCTTTTGAATCGGCTATGGAGCAAAATAATCGGGACATTGGGGTATTGCTCCCTAAAGTAAGTATACTGCTCCTGTGCATTCTGTACCTTGTTGCACACCACAAGAACCTTTTTACTCTCGGCAATTGCATGAGCAATTTCGGCATATCCATCGTTCCATGTGGCAATCTTATGCACAGTATGCCTATCAAAAGCATCCATCTCTTCATTGGATAGCTTAACCTCTAGAACATTTTCCTTTCCAAGAACCTCCATTACCTGCGCGTAGAGTGCCGTAGGCATTGTTGCTGTGCCTATATGAATTCGACAGTTTAAATGCTTTAGAACCTGTACTATTTTAAAGACAATGGACTGTGTAACTCCACTATAGGTATGGATTTCATCGAGAATAACATCGCACCCCTCCAAATCGGCAATGGTTGCTTCAAAACCCTGTAGGCCAAATGCAATAGAAGCAATTTGATGTGGAGTTAGAACCTTAATGGACGAACCAATATGTCCTTGTATGGTCTTTTCTTCTACGGAAGTTCCACTAACCACAATCTGAGAAGAGGAATGCAGCAATCGAATATCTAGGTTTGGATTTGTCTCCTCAAGATCTCTCTTTACCCTTTTATACATGGCATTTATTGAGGCCTGAAAAGGAAGGGTATAAAACACTCTACCCTTACATCTTCTGAAGAGAAAATCGGTTTTGCCTGCACCCGTAGAGGCAACAATCATGGTGTGAGGTTTAGAGGAATCCGATTCTTTAAGAGAAAGAGGGTATAATGGATGCTTTCGGTTAAAGTAAGTAAGATTTGGCGTTTGAAAGATTCTACTCACCTGCTCCTGTGTTTTATCGCCCAAGGCAGAAGCAAAATGATCGGCTCCAACCAATAACCCTTTCCATTTAGAATAACCTTGCTGCTTAATGGCATTATCACAATAATCGAGTACAAACAAATAATTTGACTCAGCCTCCTGTAGCGAAAGCAAACGACCACTAACGCCAAATCCTTCTAGTATTTCAATTGCTTGGGGCATCCATAAATCCCACTTCTCTGCATGCACCACAAAGGAATCATCACAGCTGTCGTCTAAATCGAGTATTCCCTTTGCCGTCGAATTATTTGGGGTTCGAATCGACTTATGGTGCCCTACCACCATCTCAATTAATTGTGGATAAATTGCGGGATCGAATAAGGAGATAAACAAGATGGAGGCTATCTCATGCCGAAAAAAGCGTTTAGGCCTTACCCCCTCTAGCTGTGCTTGAAAAATAGGACTAGCCTTCCCTATATCGTGAAGCAAGGCTCCTGCCCGAGCAATAGAAACATCGAGATTTTTCGCATTTGCAATTGTTTCGGCTACTTGCCTTACCTGCTCCAAGTGCTGGAAAAGTGGAGTATTATCGGGAGCCCCCTTTGCTTTAATATGCTTGCAAGGAATGTTCATCTAGTAAACATTTTTAACCGGATGCCCAACGGTATTAAGCCATCCATACATTGGTTTATTACCATCGAATCGGTTATAACCAACCATAAATGAGTTGTCGTTCTCTTCCATCATCAGTTCAAACCCATTAAAAACCTCCTCATTCGTATTAAACTCATTCTCCTCAACCTCAAGAATCTCCTCATCGGGGTATAGCATATCCTCATTTCGAGCAAGACAAATATGCTGGCAAGATGCAATTTGAGCATCATCATAACTTTCAAAAGCAAGCCATAGCACTGGGTTAATCAAGACCCCCCGTACAAGTATGGCATAGGGCCGCTCGTAGGTTCGGTTATTGACGGTACCTTTGGCATTCCAGCCGCGAGGCTGTATTTGCTCTTGCTGCTGCGATATTCCCGAATAAGATAACCGATGTCGTTTCACCTTATATATTCCAAACTCTTTCTCCAACAACTCAGGGAAAAGTTTTCGCTCTATACCTGCTAATATGGAAGGTGTCAAAAACTGTTGGCTATAAGTTTCGCTATCGCGAACGGCAGTCCAAGGCTTTATAAACCCAAAAGGACCTGAATATTTTACGATATATAACATTGCTGCTGCTTTATAAACTTCAAGTGTTGAAAACCTTGAAGGATTGGTTTTACTTTATTGCCCCTAATCCAATGCCTGTTGAATTTCCTAGCCCTACGTTCCAAGCAAAGCCCTTTGTGTCTGGTTTTCCTTCAATTATTATGGGGCACCAGCTGGCCTTGTTTTCAACACCATTGTAATGTACTAATTTGGTTCCTGCCTTAGGGTAACTTAAGTCAAACGCTATTTTAAGCGTATCATCTACTAGCCCTACCTTTTCCATCTTTTTTCGCAGTGTTTCAACCAGATATACTCCCGCCAGTGGATCGGTATAGAGAATATGCTGAATTGAGGATTCAATCCGTCGCTTAATAAAGATTGGGCTCGCTATATCGAAACGATCTTTATCAGAGAAATCAGGCTCAGGCTCAAGGCAAATCTCTTTCACCTCTAATCCACCAAACATTGACGAATCGTGCTGTATCCCTTTTATCAGCTGTCCTACTAACTCATTATCGTAGCTGCTTATAAAAAGGTTGCATTCGCTATCAAAGTGCAGCATTCCATTCTTAAACTTACCTCCATTCAACCATGAATATGAAAACAGAGCTAATTCTCCATGCACAGTGTTGTTATCACCTATCCACTTGTGAATTGTTCCCGTAAGCAACGGCTGGTGCATAACGGGTATACCTTGCTTTGGTGCCTTAATCTTTAAATGTATTCGCATATGTTTGGTTTATTAACTCCATTTAGTCTAAAAAGCAACTACCTTAATTATATATCAAAAAACTAACGATTAGGATCATTTGTTAACCTTTGCTCAAATGACGTCCTAATACGTCTGTATATATCTTCATTGAGAAATGAGGACCTAAAATGAGGACCATCAAAAATAATCTGAATGATCTGGCTTGCAAAATATCCTTGCATAGAAAGTAGCCTAATCCAATCCTTAATGTAATTATCCAATTCGCTTTCATCCATAAGATGGTGATCAAAATTCATAAAAACCTTATAACTATCCATATCATATATTTTATATTCTGCAAATATAAAGAAATATTCCAATATAAGTTATAGATTAAAATAATTAGTTAATTTGATTTATTACCTCCTTAATCATATCTTTGCCAATGTAACCATTCGAAGGAATTGAAATATATATGTAATTGATTAATCTAATCGTATCAGAGTGGATTATAAGGAAACCTATTCAGGTTTCCTTTTTTTATATAGCAACGGCTGGTTCATAACGGGTATACCTTGCTTTGATGCCATAATCTTTAAATGTATTCGCATATAGTTGTATCTGTTTATTATCGTTTTGCCTATCAGGGCAAGTATTCTCCACTGCTTACATATACAATCAAACCTTCTACATCTTCAAAATCGAGAAGGTTTTTTAGTCGCAATCACTCCTCACTTCCGGGGCCTTACGTCGCCATACTATCGAGCCTTACGTCGCCATACTATCGAGCCTTACGTCGCCATACTATCGAGCCTTACGTCGCCATACTATCGAGCCTTATGCCGCCATACTATCGAGCCTTATGCCGCCTTTCTTTTTAAAAAAAGCCGCATGGTGGTTTAGGAACCACCATGCGGACAACTATTATTTAACAGTTAGGTTACTGTTAATCCAGCCAATTCTCAACTCTTTAGTGTTCTTAAATAACACCCGCACCTCAACGCTATACTCCCCTTGGGGAAGCGTAGGAATAAGGAAATCGATTTCAGCCGGCTTGTTGCGCGAAACAGTGGTCACTCTGGTTTCGGTTCCGTTACTGGCAATAAAGAAGATACCCTGTTTTGGATCGGCCTCGTCGTATTTAAGGCGCGAACCCTTCAACACAGCAATGTTTCCTGGAGTAAGGATATCATTGCGTGTACCCGAGCCCTTATCATCAAGATATTCGGGATCGGGTTTAGGAGTGGCACCCTTTACCTTCTCAACCGATATGCTACCCACAACACCCTTAATTCGTAGGCCAGGAGTAATATTCACTCTAACGGTATGCCGACTGCGGTCGAAGCTATCATCGCTACCGTTAAATACACCCTGAATAGATGGGCTTAGGTTGAAGAGTGGAGTATTAATGCCGTAGCCCTCCTTGAGCAGCTGCTCGGTGGCTAGGCCATACTCCTCCATAACCGATAAAGCCTCAGCCCTTGTTACGGTTGAACCACGGCTTATCATCAGGTTAATCACATCGTCCTGAGTCTTTGACTCGTAGAATTGCACCACAGCCATAAAGTCGTCTGACTCGGACGTTAGGTGGTTTTCAAATAATGCATAGCGTAATGGCATAATAAACTAGTTTAATTGGTTTCACAATTCCCACGAAGGGTGCCATTGTAAGCGATTACTTGCGATTAAGTGCGATTAGAACTATTGTGTATGCTTTGAATATTTACTGTAACTGGCACATACCGAAGCCCATGCTATTGTCCTCACCAAATCCGGCAGCATAGCCCATTTGGAGCAAGGCCGAATCGGCCGATAGCCTAAAACTAAATTGGTAACCAATAACCTTAATTGGATATTCGCCACTCTGTTTTAGGGTAATGCCCTTTTGCTTTGGCTCGCCCAACAGCTCAAACTCAGGCTTAACGATATCGATATAATCATGCCCGTGGTATAGCTTATACTTTTGTTTAAGGTTCCCAATAAGAAGCGCACCAAAGCGGCAATCGGTTGGCGATATATACTCCTTCGATCTATCGTCGCGGAATGAGGAAACAACCACTGGCGAGAGGGTTTTGAATACGCCCCAAGTGGTAAAATCTTCCTTGTTTTCGAGGGTTATGCTACCTACGCGAAACCGGCCTTGACTAATTCTATCGCCAAGAATCATTGTTTGGTTGTGAAATACCCCTTTTATAAACTCTTCGGTGGAGCGTTCGGGCAGAAAGGAAAGCCGGAACGAAATCTCTGGCGATAGCACATGCAATCGATCGCCTACAATGTTGCGTTTCGGTGTAATAAGGTGCGAAAAGCAGAACAACTTAAAGGTTTTGCTACCACAGGAGAAACCATTTGTATGTAGCCAGGTGGCATAGTCTCTGTCGCCTTCGGCAATGGTGCGGTATATCCACGAGGCAAGCTCGTATTGGTAGTTAATAGGTAGGATTGGCGGTGCATTTCCATCAACAGCCAACTTAATTTCGAATCGCATAGTTCAAAGTTCTTAGTATTGGCAATATTTGGGTTTAGTGACAACCTAAAGGTCGTAAATATTTTCTTTAATGTCAATACCAAATCTAATATATTTTACAATTATTATTGAAGGCTACCCCGTTATGTAGGTATTAGTAGCCTTGCTTACACTTTAACCATTATCTATTCTACATCTCATTGTCCATGAATATTCGCTATAAATAGCTCCAAATTGTTGACAGTTGCTATCGCTCATTCTCGATTTGTTAGCACTTCCTATTGCAAAAATTATCGGTATTAAGGACTAGGAAACGGATAACAACCAAAATCATTTATTTTATCTATATTTCGATAAAAAGATTCAACACCAAGCTATGCGTAAACTTCTAATAACTGGCCTTTTCCTATTCATAATTGTTTCCGGTTTTGCCCAAGTAAAAGAGAAGGGCACTCCCTTAATGCGGAACTTTAAAAAAGCGGAATATGGTGGTGGAACCCAAAACTGGGGCATTAGCCAAGACAATCGTGGATTTATGTATTTTGCCAACAATAACGGCGTGCTGCAATTCGATGGTCAGTTCTGGAACCTATTCACCATGCCCGATAGCAACAAACTCGTGCGATCCATTCTTTGCGTAGGCGACACCATTTATACTGGGGCATTTGAAGAGTTTGGCTACTTCCTACGCGACAACCAAAAGGGACTAGTTTACCATTCGCTCATGCCGCTTTTAAAGGATAAATCCGTCAATATTGAGGAAATATGGCGTATTACAAAAGTGGGGCGAAAAATCATTTTCCAGAGCTTTAGCAAGGTATTGATATTTGAGAAGGAAACCATTACCATTGCTACACCTCCTGAACCATTACAATTCTCATTTTTGATAGGTAAGGATTACTACGTTCAGGGCAAAAGTGGCAATATCTATCTTCTCCACGGGAATACGATTGAACGCTACAACGACAAAGGCACCTTTAAAGGCATTCAGGTATGGGCCGTGCTCAAAATCTCCTCCGAAAAATACCTTTTCGCCACCATCAACCATGGGGTATGGATATTCTCAGAGGGAGTATTTAAACCCTGGAACAACGCGGCGAATACCTTTCTAGTGCGTAACCAGATATTTTCCGCCTCAGCTATTCCGAATGGATATATAGCCTTTGGAACTATTCAGGATGGGTTACTCATTACGCAAGAGAATGGCGAAGTGGTGCAATACATCAACAAGCGCAAAGGCCTTCAAAACAACACCATTCTTAGCACCTACGTGGATTGTAACCATAATCTTTGGTTAGGCCTTGATAACGGAATCGACTACCTCGAACTCAACTCACCACTCTCATACTATAACGAAGGGCTAGGTTTGCTTGGAGCTTGCTATTCGGTAAGTATTTTTAAATCCAGATTTTACGCAGGAACCAATCAAGGTGTATACATGGCTCCTTGGGAAACAAGAACCAATACACTTTCGACCGCACCATACTTCGAGCGTATGGAGACCACCAACGGGCAGGTATGGTCGCTCAGTGCTATTGATGGGAATCTATTCTGTGGCCATAACTTTGGTACATTCCTGGTAAACAATACCGCTCAAAAGATATCGGAAAAAGAGGGATCCTGGCAGTTTCTTCCACTTAGGAATCATCCAAATAAGTTCATAGTGGGCAAGTATAATGGACTACATCTCTACGAAAAGAAAAATGGGAGTTGGCAATTCTCGAAGGAGATTGCCGGATTCAACGAATCGTCGAGATTGCTTGCCGAGGATGAATATGAAAATCTTTGGATGGCCCATGGCTATAAGGGAATATTCAAAATTGTGCTCAACGATCAAAAAGATAGCGTTATTGCCTCATACCTCTACGACCAATCCAAAGGCTTTCCTCAGAGTGGTGGTATAGCCGTTGATAAGGTTCGTAATCAGGTTGTGTTTATTACTTCCACCGGTATATTTCGCTACAATGCCATTACCGATACGATGGAACGCTACTCTGAATTCAACCGGCTATTGAAAGACTCTACCAATATTCGCCGCTTAATTGAGGATAAGTATGGAAACATATGGGTACTCAAGAAAAACGATATATCTCTTCTCAAACACGAATCGTCCAACGCCTATAAGTATGTAACCACTCCCCTTAATAAGTTTGGCAACAGCTTTGTAAGTTCCTACGAGAATATATTTGTGGATAACATGGCCAACATATTTGTGGGTACTGAATCGGGCATCATCCACTACGACGCCACCTTCCCAAAAACGGACACCCTTCCATACGCATGCTACATAAAGCAGATGCGATCGCTGGTCACCAATGGGCCTGTTTTATTCGACGATTACGGAAATAGCGCTAGCGGCTCGCTGGAGATTCCTTACCGACAGAACTCGATTAGCATCATCTACACAGCACCTCGCTATAGCGAACAAAACTTACAGTATAGAGTATGGCTCGAAGGGCTCGATACGGATTGGTCTGCTGCCACAGGGATAACCCATAAAGAGTATACCAACCTCTCGCCAGGGAAATATACTTTCCATGTTAAAGCAAGGGATTCCGAGGGGCACGAAAGCACCGAAGCCATAACGGTATTCACCATTGATTACCCAAGGTACCTATCAAAGTTGGCCATTGTTTTATATTTGCTGCTGCTTACCGGAGCAAGTATGGTTGCCCGAAGAGTGGTAAAAAAGAAGATTGTAGATGCTACAGCCAAGTTAGAGAAGGAGAAAGAAAAAGAGTTAAAGTCGCAGGAAGAGGCCTACGAACGCGAGGCATTGATTGCCGAAAAGGAGATTATTAAGCTGCGAAACGAGAAGTTGCAAGCCGAGATTGAAACAAAAAAGATTGATGTGGATGGCAAAAACCGCGAGCTGGCAAGCATTGCCTTACACATTACCCATAAAAATGAATTCCTTAGCAAGATCAAGGTGAAGCTGGAGGCGGTAGCAAAGAAGTTGAGTTTAGTTTCGCAGCGAGAAGTAATGGAGCTAATCCAGACTATCGATTCCGATATCAAGCTTGACAACGAATGGCAGCGGTTCGAGCTTCATTTTGACGAGGTACACGATAACTTTCTCAAGAAAATTAAGGAGACCTATCCTACCCTAACACCCCATGAGCTAAAGATGTGTGCCTACCTAAGGCTAAACATGAGCACGAAGGATATTGCACAAATGCTCAACATCACCGTCAGAGGCGTTGAAATAAGCCGGTACCGATTGCGCAAAAAGTTGGGAATTGAGAGTGAAACAAACCTTATCGACTTTATGTTGAGTCTTTAAAACCAACAAAACAAAGGGAATGCGAAAAGGAGATGAAGAAAGGTATAACAGAAATAGGTTGTTATTTTTTCAAAATCAGCGTGGAGTATTGAGCATCCTTATACGTTACCCGAAACAGATGAAAACCGTTTGAGAGCAAACGAATATCGATTGTTCGGCTATCGCTATTGGCAACCAACTCCGTTCGACCAAGCATGTCCATCACCACAATTTGAGTGGGCAGTTCGCTGTTGTTCAATGGCCGAATGGTGATATAATCAGAACATGGATTTGGGAAAATGCTAAGCCTATCGGATAAGCCATCAAGGAGAGTAGTGGAGGTTAGTCCATCCTTACTGATCTCAATTTTATCGATCCAGAGCGAATCGCTGGCAACCTTTCCATAGAAACCGTAGTCGACAAAGAACCGTATGCCAGCTACTGCCTCTTTATTAATGCTGCTACCATATGTAGGGGTATTTGAACCCCACTTGTTGGAAAAATCCATTTGGTAGCAATGAAATACACCATCGGGTAGTGTTGGGTTGAATTTAAACACGGGAGTTGCATCAGCAAACTTTCCATCCACATCGAAAGGATCGGCTCTTACCAACACAGAATGGCTAAGGTTAAATGTTTTCATCCAAATGGCAAGATGGCTAAGGGACGCCATGCTAATGGGGTTTGGGAAGGTAAAATCCACATAAGGGTTCACACTCGGATCGACTATACTATACTTAATAAGCAGGAGGGTATCCTGCTTACTAAGCGTAATAGTATTGCCACCGCTGGTAAAGGGAGTCCAGCCCTCGGTTCCCGAAGTGTTAAAATCCACAACGGTAAACTTATCACCAGTAGGCGAAGTAATTAACAAAACCGCCTTCGAGTAGGTCCCCGCAGCTTCAGGATGTTCAATTTGAACCTGAACCAATCCGGCAACCGTTCCCCAGTTAACCTGAATTTGGTTAGTTCCTTGTCCCGAAAGAATCGTGGCACCCTGGGGAACACTCCACTGGAAAGTGGCGCCCACAATATTTTGGGTTTTAAATGCCAATCCGGTTGCGTTGGCAGTAACGTTTGCAGGACCGTCAACCTTAATATCGGACTTAGCAATGTTCTGGTAAACTCGGGCATAGTCCACAGACATATTCTGGGGCCAAATGTTGGGATCCACTCCCTGTGCACCACCCCAATTTCCCCCTACTGCCATATTTAGTATAAAATGAAAAGGTTGATCGAATGGCCACACCTTATAGTCCTTATGCTCATTGGCAAACGAATAGTATTTAACGTTGTCAATAAAGAAATCAACCGTTTCGGAAGTCCATTCAATGGCATAGTTATGGTAGGTAGTTTCAGCATCGGCCACAACGTAAGTGCTGGTTTTTTGCGTGCCAATTACGTGATTATATGCTTCCGTATGAATGCTTCCGTGCACATTTCCAGGATCGTATCCAACATACTCCATGATATCAATCTCCCCACTCGAAGGCCAATTACCGTAGCTCCAATTTGTAGGAAGCATCCATATTGCAGGCCATGTTCCTTTGCCACCGGGCAGTTTTGCCCTAACTTCAAATCGACCATATAACCAATCACCCTTATTGGTAGTAACCAACCGCGCCGATGTATATTCCTTGCCTTCAAAGGGCTCCTTGCGGGCTTCAATGGTAAGGTATCCATTCTCGACCCGAGCATTCTCGAGGCGATTACTGGTGTAGTACTGCAGTTCGTTATTGCCCCATCCGCTACCGCCTACCTCATAGCTCCACTTAGCCTGATCGACCAGTCCGGCTGTTCCAAACTCATCATTCCAAACCATTACCCTAATTTGAGAAAACGAGGGTAGTTGCATCAACAATATCGCAGCAATAACAAGTAAACTCCGTTTCATTATCAGCACCATATTCTGCAAATTTAACAATCGAAGAGAATAAAAAAACACCGGGAGTAATGAAACATTCTCCCGGTGCCGCCCCTATTGAGCTAGCCTAAAACCTAATTCTTGCACCTCTGCCGAACTAGAACCTATGAAAACCTTAAAATCACCATATTCAGCCTTGAACTCCATATTTCGATTATAGAATGCAAGATCACTGGCCGTTAACTTAAACACCACTACGGCATCTTCTCCAGCCCGTAAAGCTACTTTTCGAATACCCTTAAGCTCCTTTACCGGACGAGTAACACTACCTACCATATCGCGGATATAGAGCTGAACGATCTCCGTTCCGTCGTATTTGCCAGTATTCTTCACATTTACTGTAACGGTGAGCGTATCTTTCATTCCCATTGTAGGACGATTAATCCTAAAATTTGAATAATTGAACGTAGTATAGCTCAAGCCATAACCGAATGGATAGAGTGGAGTATTTGGTGAGTCAATATACTTGGAAGTATACCTAACCGAATCGATCCGAGGTCTTCCGGTGTTCTTATGATTATAAAAGAGGGGGATTTGACCCGTAGAGCGGGGAAATGTCATGGGCAACTTTCCTGATGGATTATAATCGCCAAACAGCACATCGGCAATTGCCGGTCCACCCATGGTTCCCGGAAGCCAAGCCTCCAGAATGGAAGGAACCTGCTGATCCATCCATTCCAGGGTGAGTGGACGTCCATTCATCACAACCACAACCATCGGCTTATGCAGCTCATTGAGTGCAAGAACCAAATCGCGTTGAACACCAGGAAGATCGAGGTAAGCACGGCTCAAAGCCTCACCCGACATCATGGCAGCTTCGCCAACGGCAACAACCACAACATCGGCTCGGCGAGCCGCAGCTAACGCTTGGGCAAAGCCGGCTTTAGAATCACCGGAAATTTCGCAACCCTTCGCATAAATAACCGAGGAATTTGGCATCTTATCCTTGATTCCTGTGAGCATGCTCACTACGTCCTTTGCTTCACCTCGAGCCGACCATGTTCCGATTAAATCATCTTGATTATCGGCCATAGGTCCAATCACAGCAATGGTCTTAACACTTTTGCTTATGGGTAATACATTATCATTCTTGAGCAAAACCATGGACTTGCGGGCAGCGTCTCGAGCAATATCGAGGTAGCGTGGATTAAGCAACTCCTTCTTCTCGCGAGCAGTATCGCAATAACGATAAGGATCCTCAAACAATCCCAACTTATATTTCAACCGTAAAATTCGTTTTACCGATTCGTTAATTTGTGCTTCGGTAATCTTACCATCCTTTAGTAATTTTGGGAGTTCAGCCGTATAAAAGTGAGCTTCCATATCCATATCGATTCCTGCATTCATGGCCATTTCCGATGCTTCATACTGATTGGCGGCAATCCCATGCGGTAACATCTCCATAATTGAGGCCCAATCGGAAACGACAAAGCCATCGAATCCCCACTTCTGCTTAAGCAAGTCGTGTATCATCTCCTTATTTCCGGTAACAGGAACCCCGTTGAGCTCATTAAATGAGGACATAAACGTGGCCACTCCGGCATCGAGAGCCGCCTTAAAAGGGGGCAAATAAACCTCGTAAAGAGTACGCTCCGAAATATCCACGGTGTTGTAATCGCGGCCGCTCATGGCTGCGCCATATGCAACAAAGTGCTTTGCGCAAGCCAAAATGGTTGTGCCATCACCAAGGTTATTTCCCTGAAATCCCTTAACCCGAGCAGCAGCAACCAACGAACCATAGTAAGTGTCCTCACCGGCTCCTTCCATTACCCTTCCCCAACGTGGATCACGCGCAATGTCTACCATAGGCGCAAATGTCCAATGCTGGCCAGAAGCAGCAGCCTCAATGGCAGCAACCCTTGCCCCCTTTTCAATGGACTCAAGGTCGAAGGAAGCGGCATCGCCAAGTGGAACAGGAAATATGGTTTTGTATCCATGAATTACATCATAGCCAAATATCAGAGGAATACCAAGGCGGCTCTCCTCTACGGCAATCTTTTGAATTTTAAGGGTATAAGCGGCACCGTTCACATTTAACATGGAACCAACTTGCCCCTTTCGAATCGCATCTTGGTAAGAAACAGCAAGAGTAATGGGTCCAGTAACCTCGCCATCGCCGGTAAGTTGGTTGAGTTGCCCAATTTTCTCGTCAAGAGTCATCAACTTGAGCAGGGAATCTATTTTATGCTCAGTAGCTGTATTGTTAGAGAAAAATCGTTTAGGAGCCCCATTTTGAGCGGCACCACTACAGCCAACCATAAGTAGCAACACAATGAGTAGTATCGTCGGTTTATTCATTTTCGTTGGTATAAATTATTAAAGGGATAGGGTTACCCCTACCCCTTTTATACTATTTTAGTCCCTCAACATGTGGTCCTGCAAAATCATCAAAATGGAAAGAGAATGTTCCACTACCAATGCCAGGACTAACCATGATGCGAGCAACGTTATAGAAGTTATCGTTAAACCTCGAGTCCGTTGTAATATCGGCAGTAAAGACTTCACCAGTCCAATCGAAACCGGCTCCCACACCTGCAAAATTAAACTCAGCAATTTCCCACTTATTCGATTCCTTTATGGTGTAAGTATAGTCGTGAGTAGCTGTTTTCCATGCATTTCCAGCATAATCAGTATTCTCAAGTTTCAGCAATACATTATCGCCAGCATTTCCATACACCAACATTTTAAAGGTTGTTTGCTTAGTCAAGTTAAACCGGTAGCCTGCAGGTAATAGCATGTATGCATTCGCCCATTCTGCATTAATCTTTGTGTATTTGGCAGCATGTGCGCTACGATTGGGATATCTGGTAGCATCGGGATTGGTTACTATCGAAAGGCTACCATCGGCACCCGATTTATCGAAGGCCATTGGAACCAGAGTAGTTTCACCAAAGTCGTTATACATGATCATGGCATCCAAAAGGTATGGAACATAGCTAGGATGGTTACTGGCTACATTAACCGTAAACGATTTAGTGAAAGTGCCATCGGTTGTAATAACCCTAACGTTAGTTGGATAAACACCCTTGCGCATGTAGGTATTAGTAAGCACTGTCGATGTAGAAGCAGCCACCTGAGTTGTCCCATCACCAAAATCATAAACGATTGAGGTAACCGTAAAATTAGCTGGAACCAAAACGTTGGCAATGGAGTAGCTATACTCATTGGGGTTAGCCGTTGCAGCAACGGTATAGTCGAAAGTAATTGTTGGTAGCGCGAAGCCCTTCGGTATTAGCTTATGGTAGCGAGCATCCAAAGCATCGGCAGACCTTACATAAAGCTCGTTTTCACCAAAGCTCAACACCTCATAACTTCTTGCTTGACCATCGTCGTAACCAAGAACACCACCGGGCTGAGCAAAATTAATGAAATAGGTTTCCCCAACTTTATCGACCATCCAAGTCATGCTAGCACGAGCCGCATCGTTGGTTGTTAAATCTTCGTCGTTGGCATCCTCCCAAGTTTTGGCAGTATAGTAACCAGCAGTGAGTCCTTTAGCCGCACCATCGTGCGAAGCGTAGGTTTTACCATGGGTATTCACGTTATAGGCAAAGCCAACAAGTTTAAAGGTGAATTCGTCATCATAGAGCCAATGTCCAGCTTTATCAAGTGGTTGAGCGGCCCACCAAACTGGAGTTTTCGCATCAATTGGCCCTACACCGAGGTGACCTGCAGTTGTGCTATCAATAACCCAAGTCTTTCCGTTTACTGCGTCGGGTCCACCCGAGATGGCAATAAGCAAGGGGTCTTCGAAGTAGGCATAGTCGGTCTTGGTTTGAGTAAGGTCTTGGGTAACAAAAGCAGTTCCACCCGAAGTAAAAAGGGTTAGCTTAATGGTATAGGACTTATCAAGAGGATAATACCCTATAACCGTATCGCCAATTGCCTTTCCACCGTTGCCTAAATCCCAGTTGGCAATACCCTTAACGGCAGAAGTATTGATTACCTTAAAGTGAAAATCATCGGCCCCGGGAGCAACAATAAAGCTGAGTTGCTCCGCGGTAGGAGCCGAACCGGTAGATGGCTTATCTGTTTCCATGGGTTCGCAACCAAACCACAGGAGACCAATAACCAACAAATAACCAATCAGAAATATACGTTTTTTCATAGCTTTCATTTTTTCAATAGTTGACTGTCGTTAGTAACCAGCATTCTGAACCAAAGAGTTACCCGATACGGTTATCTCCGATTGAGGAATAGGCAATAGGCCAAGTGTAGCTGGAACAAAGGTTTCGTTGAATGGAGCAACTCCCGCAGCAGCGTCGATCTTCTGCTGAGCGTATGTCAACCCACGACGAAGTAAATCCCAATAGCGTAGGCCCTCTCCTGCAAACTCTACACGGCGCTCATGGAAAATTAAATCTAAACCAGCAGTACCATTCGTAAGCGTTGGAGGAGTTGCAGTGGAACCAAAAGCACGTTCCCTAACCAAGTTGTAGTAACCTTGAGCTTTAGACAAGTTATTATCTAGGTTGAGCTCGGCTCCCATAAGCAGCACATCGGCAAAACGGATTACCATCCAGTTATTAGGCCAATTTAAATCGCTATTAGTTGCAGGTTTATTGGCCTTGACTGGTTGAATCTTTTTGAATGCAAACCCGGTATGCTGATAGCAGTCTTGTGGCTTGTAGGTCCGCCCTTCAGTAGTAGGATCAAGGATAGAAACAATATACCGTGCATCGCCAGGTTCAAACTCGCTAGCTAGCGAGGCTGATGCCGGTTGAAATCCCCATCCTGCATCGTAAATTGGATCGTTCATACCACGGAAGCCCGACATCACAATAGTCCAGTTTCCTTCACTTCCATTTCCCCATCCCCAATCGCCCCAATCGCCTTTTGCGGTATGGTTTACTTGAAAAATAGATTCAATATTATTCTCATTCGAAACACCCCACAAATCTGCATAGTTAGCAACTCTATCGTGGCCACTGGTGGTAATTACATCATCAACAATCGCTTCAATATCGGCCTCAGTAAAGATTTTGTCATCGGCTTTCAAATCGCTGGTAATACCAAGAACACCCTTGCCATAACCTTTATGGTAAAGGTAAACCCTTGCCAACATTGAACCGGCAGCCCACTTAGAAACACGACCTGTTTCGTTAGCGACAATGGTAGCAGGTAATGAATTATAGGCAAACCATAAATCGCTAGCGATTTGGTTGTAAACATCGGCAGGAGCAGCCTGAACCTGATTGTTTTCAGAAACCGATAGTGTTTTAAGGATTAATGGAATATGACCAAAATATTGCTCCAACTGGAAGTAGTAGTACCCCCTCAAGAAGCGAGCTTCGGCAATATACCTCGTTTTTAGTGCAGCATCAGGGAATGGAATCGCCTCAATTTTCTCGAGTAAAATGTTAGCCCGATAAATTCCCGTATACCTATCTTTCCATAGTCCAAGTGGCTCTTGGTCCGTAGTATATTCGCTAAAACGGCCCATTCTGTTTAAGCCTGGTCTATCGCCAGGACCCGATCCGCCACAAAAGGCATCGTCGGATAAGATATTACTCACCAAATCGTTGGGATGATAACCACCTCCGGTTTGCCACTGCAAAACATCATAAACGGCAACTAATGCTTGAAATGCATCATCGGGGGTTTTATAGAAGTTTTCCTCAACCCTATCGGTCAAAGGCTCCTTTTCGAGGAAGTCTTTCGTGCAAGATCCAAGACCCGCAAGAACTACAACCGAGAACAGTATATATGTTTTTCTAATCATAAGGCTTAAGTTAAAAGGTTAAAAACTGAGATTGAGACCAAAAATGAAGGTATGGGCCTGTGGATAAATATTCCGGTCGATACCAACATCCAACGAACCTTTTGCACCAATTTCCGGATCAGAACCCTTGTATTTAGTAATGGTTAAGAGATTAGTGGAAGAAACATAGAGCCTCAACTTCGAGATTTTAATGCGCTGACTAATCGTCTCGGGAATGGTATAGCCAAGGGTAAGATTCTTCAACCGAAGGAAAGATCCATCGTGAACGTAGAAGTCGGAAACCCTAAAGTAGTTTTGGTTAGGATCGGCTATAGTAACACGAGGTTGCGAATTCGAAGTACCTTCGCCTGTCCACCTATCGAGAACGGATGATTCCCAATTTGACATTGGCAAATCGTATCGGCGAGTTCCACTATAAATATCTTGGCCAAAGGCTCCATACCAAAACATGTTGAAGTCGAATCCTTTAAATTGAGCATTAAAGCTAAACCCGGCAGTAAACGTTGGATAAGGATTACCAATATTAGTGCGGTCCTTGTCATCAATCTTTCCGTCGTCATTTCTATCCACCCAAATAAGATCGCCAGGTTTTGCATTTGGCTGCAAAACAGTTCCATCAGTAGAGGTATGCGCCAATATTTGGCTCTGGTTCTGGAAAATTCCATTGGTTTTGTAACCCCAGAAGTAAGCAATGGGTTGACCAACTTCGGCCATACATACATTATACATCCCCACGGCCACACCGGCACCGTATATTTTCCCTTCGCTATTGTCTATGGACATCACTTCGTTCTTATTATAACCTCCGGAAAGGTTTACATCGAAGGAGATATCGCGAACCATGGTTTTATAACCAAGCTCCAGCTCAACTCCTCGATTTCGAACCGATCCACCGTTTACGGTTGGAGCTCCATTTCCAACAAATGCAGGTATTGGGGCAACCACCAACAAGTCTTTGGTATCCTTTTGGTAAAGGTTCACGCCCAGAGATACCTTATCGTTTAAGAATCGGCTATCAATACCAATATTAGTTTGTTCCGAAGTTTCCCATCTCAAATCGGGATTGGAAACACCAACTGGATTTGCGCCTACTGTTATAACCTCGCCTGTTCCAAAGGTATACTTGCTACCAGCCCCTATCACGGAAGTGTACTTAAAGCCTCCAATGGATTCATTTCCATTTTGACCCCAACCAAAGCGTAACTTTAGGAAAGAAACGGAAGGAATACTCTCCATAAATGATTCCTTGGTGAGGACCCAACCGGCCGAGAGGGCAGGGAAAAATCCAAATCGGTTATTCGATCCGAAATTGGACGAACCATCGGCACGAAATACACCTTCAATTATATATTTATCGTTAAAAACATAGTTGCCTCGAGCAAAATACGAAAGCAAAGCGTGTTCGCTGGCGCCACCATACGATTTGTAGCTCTCTTCATCGGTGCCATTATTAATGTAACCGTGTCCAAAGTCATTAAATAGCAAATTGGTCTTGCTACCACCAACATTATCATTGCGGTAACTATTGGCAGTCATACCAGCAATTGCCGAAAATGAGTGCTTAGCAATTACTTTAGAATATGAAATGGTGGTTTCATTTTGCCAGGTAAACCAACGATCGTTGCCCGCACTGGCTTGCGAAACAGTTGCTTTTACGTTTCCTCCCAAATCATATACAGGAATAAAAGTACGCGTGAATCCATTGGCCAAATCAATACCGAAGGCAGACTTAACCTTAAGGCCCTGCAAAGGTTCTAGTTGAGCCCATACATCGCCCACAACTTTATTCTCCCTATACTCTGAATTTAAAACACTCAGGTAAGCAACTGGATTAACAACCTCTTGCGTGGCGTAGCTAGATGCACCCCAACTCCCGTCAGCATTCCTTACTGGAGTTAATGGATCCATATTCACAGCCTTGGATAGTGGACTGCTGAATTCTGCGTTAGGATCGATACCGCGGGTTTTCTTATTTATAAAGACTAAGTTATTCCCAAAACTGAAAATTCCCGTATGATGTGCAGAATTAATGCGATAAGAAAACCGCTCATAGTTCGATTTACCTTTGGCAACAATACCATCCTGAGTAGTGTAGGCAAAGGAAGATAAAAATGTAGATGCATCATTCCCTCCGCTTACCGAGAATTGATGACTCAAGGCAGGAGCATTTTTGTAAAAAATCTCATCCTGCCAGTCGGTACCGTTACCTACAGTCGAAAGCAATGAAGGCACATCGGAAAAAGGAATAGGGCTATTGTCGTTGGCATAGCTCTCATTCATAATCATAGCATATTCCGGAGCATTAAGCAGGGAAACTTTTTTCCACGCATTCTGAATGCTGTAAGAGAAATCATAGTTTACTGCAATCTTTCCCTTTTTTCCCTGTTTGGTTGTCATAAGTACAACGCCATTGGCACCTCGAGCACCATAAATAGCTGTTGCCGATGCATCCTTTAATACCTCTATCGACTCAACATCGTTGGGATTTAGAAAATCAATTCCTCCAACGGGCATTCCATCTACAATGTATAAAGGATTGGAGTCCCCTGTAGTGCCAATACCGCGGATACGGACAGTAAACCCTTCACCGGGTTGGCCCGAGTTAGAGATAACTTGAACACCGGCAGTTTTGCCCTGTAAGGCCTGCTCCACGCGCAATGGATTAGATTTCTCAATCTCACTGCTCGATATTTTAGCAATAGAAGAGGTTAAAAGACTCTTCTTTTGAACACCATAACCAATTACGACAAGTTCTTCTATGTTCTGAGTCGAACTGGCCAAAACTACATCAATGACCGTTTGTCCGGTAACTGCTATTGTTTGTGGTTGCATACCAATAAAAGAGAAGACCAACGATTGGTCTGAACCCACGCTGATGGAGTAATGTCCATCCAAATCGGTGGCGGTTCCTTTTCCCGGCACATCTTTAATTGAAATGGTAACTCCCGGTATGGGCGTTCCGTCTGAGGCTGAAGTCACGGTTCCTTTGACGCTAATATCCTGCGCGTAAAGAACCCCTCCTAACAGAATTAAGAATACTGAAAGAAGCGTTTTTTTCATGTGAGTGTGGATTTAGGTTTAGTTTGGGTTATTTTAACGATTGTAAGTTACGCTTGAGTCGAAAGCCATACCTAATTTATTACCACGTCTTGACCTCAACACCTTTAAAATTATTTCAAACAAACGTTTGCAATGCGCCTATTTACCTACATCAATACTACGTCAAAAAACTCAATAGTTTGTGCTTACATACTGATTTTTAGCCAGTATGTCGACTACATCAGGAATGTAATTTGTGGCTAAATATAACCCTATAAAACAAATACAATTCTGAATAAAGAAGCAATAATTAGCGTCTATTTGCCATTCAACTCGCCAAAACCACACTAAAATAGCCTAAAAGAATCCACTAAAAGCAAAAAAAACTGCTCAGAGGAGCAGTTTATGTCGATATAAAACGTTTGCGGAGGTAATTACTAGCGCAATTTCATTCTTAGGTAAGAGACTCTCTGGAATTAACCATGAGTTGCAAGTCCTATCGCGACTGTTACCATCGTGACTGGGAGCGGTTATTTTGCAGGGAGTCTTTGATGTGAAATGCGGCAAGGATAATTTTACAGAAGCAACAGTTCGTCCACAGAACCACTCTTCAACCCTCTTAAAGTTTCAGCCGCTTGCCAATGGAAAGCACACTTCCTGGCTTCAAATGGTTTTTCTTGTAAAGGTCGTCCAACGGAATATTATTCTTTCGCGCAATAGAATATAGCGTATCTCCTCGCTTAACCTTATGGTATTTCGACTTCTTTACTTTTTTCGACGGTTGATCTTTCGTTTGCGCTACCACCTGCTGCAAGGTAGTGTCGCCAACAACGGAAGTGTCAATCGTCGAGGTTTCCTCTTCGGCCAACAATGGCTCCTCTAAGGGTTGTCCCTCAGCCAGCACCTGAATACTTCCATCGCGATTATACACAATTAACTTTTCCGCCTTGAGCGAATAGGTATCAAAATCGATAAACTTTAGCGGATTAAAGTGTTCTCCCAGAACGCGAGTTTCGAAATGCAGGTGGGTGGTAGTAGCTCTACCCGTTCTACCGCCCAAGCCAATCGGCTCTCCAGAGGAAACAGGTTGTCCATCCTCCACGAGAATTTTGGATAAGTGAGCATAGAGAGTTTCCAGTCCGTTGGGGTGGCTCACTACCACCATTAATCCATAACCATGAAACGTTTGAGATAATCGAACTACTCCATTAAAGGCGCTGCGAACAGTATCGCCTTTTTGCAGCTTAATGTCAAGGCCTGCATGCATACGTCTATGTCGGGGACCATAGGGCGAAAGCAACTTGCCTCGGAAAGGGAAGTAAAACTCACCCATCGCTTTGTCCGAGAAATTAATTGTAGTTATCGATGGAATGGTTAGTGTTTGACGGGGACAGCGAATACCGTATCGGCTATTGCACCGGCTCAAATACTCCTGAAAAAGGGTAGCAGATGAATCCTTCGATTTAATTTCGGTTAGCGCAACCTTATCCGATTGGATCTTTTTGGTGTTAGGGAAATCTTCTTGGGCAAAGAGTAAAGACTCCGATTGTAATGCTATCAGAAATAAGAAAACAATTGCTTTAGGGAAAGTCATCTGCGACAAATTTTCCGTAAAGAAAGGCAATACCACGTAAAAACGAGAATAATTAAGGATTATTAGCTAACAATTAAGACGACAAGAGGACCAACCTAGAACAGAACTTTCTTAATTTCATTAACTAGAACTCTAACATTTATTGGTTTAGACACATAGGAATCGCATCCCACACTGAGGGCTTTTTCTTTATCTTCGATAAAGGCGTAGGCTGTGGTAGCAATAATTTTCACCGTAGTATTACTCTCTTTAATAATACGAGTAGCTTCATAGCCGCTCAATTTCGGCATCTTAATATCCATCAGAATTAGAACTATTTCGGGGTGCTGAAGCATAATATCGACAGCCTCCTGCCCATTTTGTGCCCAATAAACCTTAGCCTTCGATGCATTTAATAGTTCATTCAAAAACAGATAGTTTATCTCCTCATCCTCGGCAATAAGGATTCCCTTACCCAGACAACTGCCCTCAAATACAAATTCTTTGTTCAATTCCATGATTCGAGCTTTTTGTATTTATAAATACGGGAACAAATGCTTCAATAAATGATCTTTCGCTGTAAAGTTAAGCATTTATTCTAAAGCAAACCAAACACATAAATCCTTTTCCCGACTTTTAATTAAAAGAAACTGGGTATTTAGCATTTTAGTGCAATTGTTTAAAACTTTTTTACAATTGTTGACTTCTAACACCGCAATGACCCTAAACTATGAATAAAAATTAATTCCTTTGCGCAAGGTAGGTTAAAACAAGCTTATGGCCTCACGAAAGAGGAAGACTAGAGAGATTAAAATGCTCGCCTTACGGGAGCAGCACCTTAAGAGAGTTTATAAAAAGTCCCTTCTGTTCAATGAACCGGAGATGGATGCTATAAATAATTTCTGCAGACGGTATAAGATTGCAAACAAATCGAAATTCTTCCGGGAAACAATCATTACCACCATTCTCAAAAAAATTGAAAAGGATCACCCTACCCTATTTGATGGTTTTTAGCAGTCTTGCGATTGAAGTAAAAGGCTGTAAGTGTTTTGGATAAAAGCAACCTTTGCAACTTATTACATTTATCAATCGCATCATTCCGATAACTTCCGATACTAAAACTTCGCAATTAACCTCAAATTGAACCGTCGACTAGTCAGGTAATTTGGAATTGCCAGCATGTTGGGGAGGCCATCCTGATTCCCCACCGTTTTCACCCAAAGGTAGGAAACTGTATTGTTAATATCCAACAGGTTAAACACCTCTGCCGTAACCATTAAGGATTTAACGTAACCCATCGCCCCTTTTGTTAATTCACGGCTCGGCCTATCAATAAACACTTTTGTGAAACCAATATCCACTCTTCGGTAGGCGGGCATCCGGAAGTAGTTATCGTATCTATCTTTCTCGTCCGAGAAAAATGGAAGGCCCGAACCATAATATAAGGTAAGGTGTACTCGATTAGTGGGGTTATTCGCCAGATAATCCTGGAAAAACATGGAAAGATTGATGCGCTGATCGGTTGGACGAGGATATGCTCCTATCGATTGTGTTTTGCCTTCAGCATTGATATAGCTATCGTCTGCTGTATTCTCTTCGCTCTTTAAGAGCGAAAGGCTTAACCAACTCTCTGCTCCCGGCAGCAATTCCCCATTAATTTTTAAATCGATCCCATAGGTATAGCCCGAAGCCAAGTTCAATCCTGCATAGGTAATCTTAATATTGTCCATCTTGTAGGGCACAATGCTGCTCAGCTGCTTGTAGTAGAGCTCGGATGTGAAACGGAAAGGCTTATCGTATGCAGTAAAATCGTAGCGTGACCCCACTACCCAATGGATAGATTTTTGGGATTTAAGGTCATAGTTCATTTGGCCTGAGGCATCCTTAAGCTCCTTTACAAAAGGTGGCTGATAGTATACTCCACCCGAGAAGTGCATAGAAAATGGACTTCCTTCGAAGGGAGAATATGCAATGGAAAAACGAGGGCTAATGTTTAACTCGCCATTGAGTTCGGAATAGGTAGCACGCACTCCTGCCGTAAAGCCAAATTCACCAACATCGCTTCTATAACGATACTTTTGGAGCAGATAGCCGGAGTAACGATTGCTATCAAAACGATTTTTAGCCCGCGAAAATGAGTTGAGTTCCAGATTATCGCCGGTATATGGAAGGCTATAGCCCGATGAGTCTATCATCTGCCACTCCTTAACATTATCGAATACCCTTTCGCGTTGAGCACGTATACCCCATTGAGTAGTGCCGGCACCTAAAGCCAATGTTCCCTTTTGCTCCAATGAAAACACGTAAGCATCGAGACTATTCCTGGCATGGTTTAAAAAAGCACCAACACCCACGTTCACGGTGCTATCGGAATAGGTATCGGAACCAATGGAGTTATCCAACTCATTTATCCAATACTCACCTAGAATGTCGTATGCCTCACGCTCGTTGGTAAGGTAAGACGATCCGATGGTCTTTAAAACTAAATTCGCGTTAGGCCGAATCGTTATGGTGGCGGCAGTTAAGCTATTTTGGTATGTATTCGACTCTTGTCCTTCATAGTAAACCTTAAACCCCAAAGGATTATTGAGCAACCCAAAGGAAGTCTCTCTGTTTTCGGGTAAAAATTCATATCTGTTGGAGGCATAGCAGCCCAATACCGAAAGTGAAGTTTTGGAGGTAACATCCCAATTTAAATAGGTTTGAAAATCGGAGAACGATGGGGAGTACTCTCCCTTAGTATCCAAACTTCCCAATAGATACTTGGATGTTTTATAGCGATACCCTGCAATATAGGTTAAGCGACCCTTTGCCAAAGCACCTTCCAACGATGCCGTACCTCCTAGAAGGCTAATGGAGGTTACCGACCGAAATTCAGTTGGCTTTCGATAGCGAATACTCAGTGCTGATGACATTTTATCGCCCATATCGGCATCAAATCCGCCCGTAGAAAACTCTACGGAGGCTACCATATCCGGATTTATGGCGCTAAGTCCCTCTTGCTGACCACTACGCATTAGGAATGGACGATACACTTCCACCTCATTGATGTATACCAAGTTCTCATCAAAACTCCCACCCCGTACGGAGTACTGCGAGCTGAGCTCGTTGTTGCTAACCACCCCGGGAATACTCTTGAGCATCGATTCAAAGCCACCCCCTGCACTGGGAATTAGCTCAACGGTTTTGGGATTTAGCATCTCGGCATTGCCAGCGCGCTTCTCCTGTCCATATATCGAAACTTCGCCCAACTTAGTCGATTGAGCGGTGAGGCTGACCTTAAGCCTATTCGAACCCGATTCGGAATAGATACCCTTTATTAGAACCCGCTCATATCCCAACGACTGCACAACAAGAACTACCTCTTTATTAAGCGGCACCCTTAGCATAAAAGAACCTTCACCATTCGCACTACTTCCCTGGCTACTCCCTTCAATGCTTACCGACGCGTAAGGAATTGGTCTGCCCAAAGTATCGGTAACGGTCCCTCTGATTTCCACGTAATTTTGCCCAAAAACCTGGGCTACAGCAGAGAGGGTGAGAATAATTGCAATGGAGACAAATTTCATTCGTAAGTAATTATTATGTTTTTAGGGTCGAAGGGATCTGATTAACTAACTGTTGAATAATATTATAGATTAGCAGACGGTATTTGTACTTATTTCAGATTTCAACATAAAACAGCTTGGATTCAGAAATATTGCCCGAATATACTCAAATAGCCTGAACAGAGGTCAAGCCACCAATCACTTCGTTAAAAAAACCTCTAACTTTGCCCCTACCATTGTGCATGGTTGCAGGTGTGCAGTTAAGCAAATTGGAAGTTTTATAATGCATATAACTACTATAAATAGAGATGGACGAAAAAGAACTTAAGCGCGTACTGGTGGTGAGCACCGACAACGCATGCAGAAGCCAAATGGCCGAGGGATGGCTAAACTACTACGGAAAAAATGCAATAGTGGTAAAGAGTGCAGGGATTACAAAAAGCAAGCTCGACCTAGAGGCAGCGCATGCCATGATGGAAGCAGTGATCGATATTTCGGCCTATACCTCAAAGTCGATAGAAGAGGTGAAAGATTTTGTGCCGGATTATGTCTTCATTCTCTCGGAAGAAGCCGAACAGCTGAAGGATAGTTTTACGAATACTCCCATTTTCTTTACGAACCACCTTCCAACACCACCCGAGCAGACGGAGTTAAGAACCGTTTTCTACCAATCGCTCTGCAACGAAATGGATAACTATTGTTTCGATATGGTGCACAAACACTTTAAAGAGTTGATGTAATGGTAACTCAAGCAACCTTCGAATTGGCGCCCTACCAAAGAGGCTACCATCTCATCACCGACAAAGTGATGGCCCAGCTACCATCGCTACCAGAACATGGGTTGTTAAACCTTTTTATCCAGCATACATCGGCTGCGCTTACCATCAATGAAAATGCAGATCCATCGGTAAGAACCGACCTTAAAACCTTCGTGGACAAATTGATTCCCGACAACGATCCACACTTTACCCACACAATAGAAGGACCCGACGACATGTCGGCCCATATCAAGTCATCGCTCTTTGGACCAAGCCTCACAATACCTATTATACAACATAAACTGGCATTGGGCACTTGGCAGGGAATCTTCCTGTGTGAGTTTAGAAATGGGGGACTTAAGCGAAAAATCGTAGCTACAATATTCCACTAAGAATGGCATATTAGGTTAAAGATAATAACTTTTAACGGCTAGGAGAGTTGCAAGAACTTATTATTTCTCTATTTTTGCTTTCAATCAATAATCGAATTGACTACAACATAAAGAAAATAAAAGCCTATGAAAAAGCAGCTTCTACTGGGTGACGAAGCAATAGCCCAAGGTGCTATTGACGGGGGTCTTTCAGGCATATATGCCTATCCGGGAACTCCTTCCACCGAAATAATGGAGTTTATCCAAGGTTCGAAACTCGCCGAGGATAAAAAGATTCACCGCCAATGGTCAACCAATGAAAAAACGGCCATGGAATCGGCTTTGGGCATGTCATACACCGGTAAGCGTGCCATGGTTTGCTTTAAGCATGTTGGATTAAATGTGGCAGCCGACCCATTTATGAACGCCTCCATTACGGGCGTAAATGGAGGATTAATTGTTGTCTCGGCCGATGATCCATCGATGCACTCGTCGCAAAACGAACAGGATTCCCGTTTCTATGCAAAGTTTGCTATGATTCCGGTGCTTGAACCCTCAAACCAACAGGAGGCTTACGAAATGGCCTTTTCCGGTTTTGAACTCTCCGAGCGGTTTAACGTTCCGGTGATGCTTCGCATTACGACCCGTATGGCACACTCCCGTGCCGGCGTTGCCACAAAAACGGCGAACAACCAAAACGAACTGCACCTACCTACCAACCCACGTCAGTTTGTTCTACTTCCTGCTATTGCACGCAAGAACTATAAGCTGCTTCTCGGCACACAGGCCCACATGGAGGCAGCCTCTGAAGTATCGCCTTTTAATAAATACTTTGAGGCCCCCAACAAGAAACTTGGCATCATCGCAACAGGTATTTCCTATAACTACCTCATGGAGTGCTTTCCTGAGTTCAACTGCCCATATCCAGTTCTTAAGGTTTGCCAATACCCGTTGCCGCGTAAAATGGTTGAAAAAATCTACAACGAGTGTGATTCCTTACTCATCCTTGAAGATGGCTACCCATTGGTAGAAGAGATGCTCAAAGGCTTTATCAATACCACAAAGCCAATCCACGGACGCCTCGATGGATTCCTTCCACGCGATGGGGAGTTAAATCCAAACCTTGTGGCCAAGGCCCTTGGAGTAGAAATGATCGAAGGCCAGCCAGTTCCAGAATTAGTAAAGCAACGCCCTCCATCGCTCTGCGTAGGTTGTGGACACCGCGATGTGTATGAAGACCTCAATGAGGCCATGCTCGAATATGGTGCAGGAAGAGTATTTGCCGATATAGGCTGCTACACCCTTGGCGCCCTTGCCCCTTTCAATGCCATTAACACAACCGTTGACATGGGTGCTTCCATTACGATGGCAAAGGGAGCAGCCGATGCTGGTCTTGTTCCTTCAATTGCAATAATTGGAGATTCCACCTTTACCCACTCTGGAATGACCGGGCTACTGGATGCCGTTCTCGAGAACTCCCCCATCACCGTAATTATTTCGGACAACTCCACCACCGGAATGACCGGAGGTCAGCGTTCGGCAGCATTAGGGCGTATTGAGCAAATATGCACTGGTTTAGGGGTTGATCCTAAACACATTCGCGTGATGGATCCGCTTAAGAAAAATCACGAAGAGAATGTCAGAATTATGAAGGAGGAGTTTGCCTACAACGGCGTATCGGTACTTATTCCCCGTAGAGAGTGCATTCAAACCTTTGCACGCCGCAAACGAGAGGAAAAAAAGGAAAACTAACCCATCAAACGAAAGACAAATGAAGACAGACATAGTACTTGCCGGAGTTGGTGGACAAGGAATCTTATCCATTGCCGCTGTAATTGGACTTGCAGCCGTATCCCAAAATCTATTCCTAAAGCAATCGGAAACACATGGCATGAGCCAGCGTGGTGGGGATGTATCGAGCCATCTGCGAATCTCGAAGGGAGAAGTTGCATCGGATCTTATCCCATTGGGAGCCGCAGACCTCATCCTTTCGGTAGAGCCCATGGAGGCACTTCGCTACCTCCCTTACCTCTCTCCAAAGGGATACGTGGTTACCAATTTAACACCCTTCAATAATATTCCTGATTACCCATCCGTAGAGGAACTCCACGCCAGCGTAAAGGCACTGCCGCGCGTTATTGCCGTTGATGCCGATGCAATTGCGAAAGAGGCGGGAAGTGCTCGCGCTTCGAATATTGTAATGCTCGGTGCAGCATCGCCTTACATCAATATTTCCTTCGAAAGTCTCGAGGATGGAATACGCGAACTCTTCGGACGGAAAGGAACAGCTATTGTTGAGTCAAACCTTAAAGCACTAAGAGCCGGCCGAGCATTTGCGGAAGCCTACAAATAATAACAGCAATCCTACAAAGAATAGCAAGAACCAATCGGATACTATTTCGATTGGTTCTTTTACGTTTAAAGGGATTGATTCCTATATAATCAGCGGAATTCTCAATAACAAAACTGTATATTGAACCTCAGTTTCGCCTGAGCAAATTGAAACAATTTCGCCTTCTATAATTCAACCAACAATAGAATTAAAGTTCTAAGCGTTAATGTCTTTGGTCTAATAAATCAATATAGGCAAATTGGAATAAAGGAAACTGTTAGGCTCAGGAAGAAGTAGATTGTTTATACATATTGGTAATTTCAGAACTTAAGTGAATAAAAAACACCTTACCGAAAGGAAGCAAAGGGAAATTCTCCCGAGAAGAGTTACAAGCATGTTCAGGGTTGGATTCCTTTTGCTATTGCTTTATACTATGCCCTTGGTTGGAGTGGGCCAACGCAATGAAAGGGCTCCGCTAAAGTATAAGCGCGACTTTCTTACAAAGTTCGAAAAACTACCATCGCACAACGGCCTTATTAGCAATATTGTAAGTGCAATATTTCAAGATAAATTTGGTTATATGTGGTTTGCCACCGATAACGGGCTGAACCGCTACGATGGCATTAAAATAGTTACCTATAAGAATATCCATACCGACACCAATTCGCTTTCGAACAATGTAGTAACATGCATTTGCGAGGATAGAAAAGGAAATTTATGGATAGGTACAGGAAATGGACTTAACTATTTCGACCGAAAAAGCGAAAGGTTTTCTCATCCAATTCTTGGTCCAGTGAAGAAAGGAAGACAAGCCAGTGCACAAATCAGGGCGGTAATTACCGATAGTGAGGGTGGTCTTTGGGTGGAGACAGGTGCTGGAATACTCCACCATTTCCTTCGCGAAAGCAATATTCATGAAAAAATCGCTCATCCCAAGGACTATAGCACAAGTGGTAGCCATCTTCTTTACCAAGATAAGGGCGGGTATATTTGGTTTGGTGGCCCTTCATCGGGTCCATTTCGATACGATCCTCGGACAAAGAATCTTGCACGGATAAAGAGTTCACCTCTCGATCCCGTGGGAAAAAAACTTGAGGGTGTAAATGCCATCTTGGAAGATACCTACGGCACGCTTTGGCTGGCTTCATACGAGGGAACCCATGTGTTTGACCCCTTAGAAGAATCGTTCTTTAAAATGTTTTCTACCCCCACTAACTCTCTGGTTCAAGACGACGCCGGAATGATTTGGGTAGGAACATTCGACAAGGGAATCTATAAATTTGATTCCAAAAGAGGACTATTTACAAATCTCAACAACGATCCAAACAACTCCCTCTCACTCGCCGATAATCATGTAAACAACATATTTGTTGATCGTGGGGGTTCTATTTGGGTAAGCACCAAGGAAGGCATAAGTAAATACAGTCCAAACCGGTATAAGTTTGAACATTACTTTCACTTACCCGAAGTGGAAAACAGCCTCAGTTCGAACAAAACTACCGCCTTCACCCAAGATGAGCGAGGAAATATTTGGATAGGAACCGAATGGGGGCTAAACGCTTTTGATAAAGAAAATGGAGTTTTCACCACCTATTACAGCGACAAAAAGAGTTCAATAAAACTACCATCCAACGCCATATCCGTTCTCTTTTCGGACAAGCAGGGAAGTATCTGGATTGGCTTCTCTGATGTTCCGCTTCTGGCTCAAATAGAAATTAAAACCTCAACAATAAAAACTTTCCAGCCGTCCAATAGGAGTTCGAAGAGTATTACAGGCATTGTTTCCGACCGTAAAGGAAAACTCTGGATTTCCTATTTGGGAGGAGGTGGCGTGGAGGTATTCAACCCCGAAACGAGCCAGTTCGATAGAAAAGATTTTAATCCATTCAATCAACCCTTGGATCGGATAATTACTGCCTTGGCAGTAGATCCTAGGAATCAAAATATTTGGATTGGAACTTTCGCCTCGGGAATCTACCTTCTCAATAGCGTAACCAATAATTTTTCCTTAATATTTCCTCCTCAAAACAACCGAGCAGCAAGTTCATCCCTAGATAAAACACCCGCAATTAATAGTTGTATCCAACTTGGGAATAAGGTATGGTTTGGAACCTCTCGCGGACTTATATGGGTAGATGCTAACACTTTGCAAGCGAAGGAGATTCGGGTTTTCCGTAAACAATACCCCATAAGTATATCGTCCATTGCCGAGGGAGTCTCCCAAAACCAATTACTGCTTGGATCGGATGAGGGACCCTATGTACTAAACATCAACAGTGAAAAGGCAAAACCATTTTTACATATCGACCAAACCATTAATATCTTAATGCATCGGCAGAGCCAAGTTTATTTCGACAACATTGATAAACTAAGTTATATCGCTGCAGAAAACCACCTCTTTATCTTCAAACCCGGCGATAATTCGACTTGGAAACGAATTAGTTTAAATGATAATTTCAGAATCACCAAAATAGTTCGGGTTGATCAAAAAACCTACGTCACCACAAACTTAGGGCTATATAGCATTAATAAAGAGCTCCTTAAACTGGAACCAGTTCTATTAAAGAAAAACGAGAACTTCGTCAACTTTGATACTCCAATTAATGATATTACTATTAATAATAGCAAAAAAGGCTTTTTCATTTCCGAGGATCACATTTTCACTAATTATAGTAATAATCCGACTGCGCTTACCTCCATTGAAAAGAATATAAAGAATATGGGAGGTCCAAACTTTCTTTGCGCCGCCTCGGTTGGAAGTGGCCTGTGGGTGGGAACGGAAAAAGGGTTAGTGAAATACAGCCTAAATACTGGAAAAATCCTTCAGTTTAATGCCCCTGATTCCAGTAAACTTGTCGGCAACAACAATACCAGCATTTGCCTTGTTGGGGATAATGTATGGGTAGGTGACGATAATGGCTACTTAAACATCATTAATACAAAAGACTGCTCAATTAAGCATATTCGCATAGAAGATGGTGCTATTCGCGATTATGGTGAAAAGTTGACCATTTCTCAAATCTATGTAGATATTAGGGGCAGAGTTTGGGTTGTAAGTAACAAGCTGTACTGTTTCGATACAAAAGGGAAACAACTTCGCTTCCCATTTACTAAAGACTTACAAAACAAAAAAGTGCGGTCGGTAGTGGAAGACTACGAGGGCAAGCTTTGGATAAGTACCGACAATGGGCTCTACTGCATCAACACGGATAATGGAGCCAACTTCTCTTACTTCGAAACGGATGGATTGCAGGGTAATATCTTTAATAACGGGTCTTTCCGACTACTGGATGGATCAATAATTGTTGGTGGAGGAAATGGCTTCAACATTATTAACCCTACGAATATTCCGCGAAACAAAAAAATACCACAGGTTGAAATTTCCGGAATAAGAGCATTCAATCAACTAATTGGCAATGATTTTACTCAAACCAATACCATTACCCTCCCCTACAACAAAAACTACCTAACGGTGGAGATGACTGCACTTGATTTCTCCTCGCCCGAGAAAAACAGGTATTCATACAAGATGGAAGGATTAAACTCTTCCTGGATTAACAACGGTAACCTTTCCACCGTTACCTTTACGAACCTTGCTCCTGGAAAATATATTCTCCATGTGAAGGCATCCAATAACGATGACCTCTGGAACAACACGCCCAAAGTAATTACCATCATAATCACACCACCTATTTGGCGGTCGTGGTGGGTTGTTACGTTGCTAATATTGGCCTTGGCTGCTGGAGTTATCTATATCTTCAGAATGGTAAAAGACCAAATAAAGTTCCGGGAAAAGAGCATTGAGTTGGAGCAGCGGCTTTTGCTCTCTCAAATGAATCCTCATTTTATCTTTAATGCCCTCACCGCGATTCAGAGTTATATATTCCGCAATGATCCTAAATCGGCTGGCAAATACTTGGCCAGTTTCGCCAAACTCGTTCGGCTTATCCTGGAAAACTCCAGGACCAAATATACCACCATTGGCAAGGAGGTAAAAACGCTTGAGCATTACTTGGAGCTTCAGTCGTTGCGCTTCGACGAGAAATTTGATTTTAAAATTGAGATCGATCCAGATATTGAGCGTGAAACCATGACCATACCGCCAATGCTCACTCAACCATTCATTGAAAATGCTATTGAGCACGGCATAATTAACGTTGCCGATAAGGGGACTATTGTTATTCGCTACTTGCTGCTAGATGAACTTATCCTAATTGAAGTGGAAGACGACGGAATAGGGATAAATAGGGCAACAGAATTACAGAAGCCGGGTCAAAAAGACCATGTATCCCTAGCAACAAAAATCTCGAAAGAGCGACTCGAAAATTTAAATAAACTCGAGAAGGGAAAAATAACCATGCAGATTATAGATCTCAGCAGCATAGACCATTTGCTACACGGAACAAAAGTTACCTTTAAAATTCCGTACAAATGGGTTGAAACTTCTTTCAAAAATAGCTAACTTGATGCAAAATTTTAGTGTATGATACGGACAATAATCATAGACGATGAGCTAATGGCCAGAGAAGCCATAGGCAACATGGTAAACCTTTACTGCCCAAACTTGGAATTGGTGGCAACCGCCGATGGAGTTGAAAGTGGCTATGAGGCAATTAAGAAGTATTCGCCGGAACTGGTGTTGCTCGATATTAAGATGCCTGACGGAACCGGATTCGACTTGCTCCAACGGTTTGAATCCATCAACTTTAAATTCATCTTTATTACCGCCTACGAAGAGTACGCCATTCAGGCGTTTAAGTTTAGCGCACTCGACTACCTGCTAAAACCCATCGATCCTAACGATTTAATCTCTTCCGTGGAGAAACTTAATGAGTCGATGCACAAAGAAGATGAAACAATAAAGCTAAAAGCGTTTATGGCCAATATCCAGGGCACTTCCCCTGAACTCAAGAAAATCGTCCTAAAAACAGCCGAAAGCATCCACCTAGTAAACGTTAAAGAGATTGTTCGGTGCGAATCGAGCTCCAACTATACCCTTTTCTACTTCGACGACAATTCAAAACTCCTAGTTTCCAAAACACTCAAGGAATTCGACGAGCTGCTTAGTCCATACGGCTTTTTCCGCGCCCATCAATCGCACCTCATTAATCTAAACTACCTCGACCGATACGATAAAGCAGAGGGAGGAACCCTTATCCTTAAGGACAAATCGTCCATTCCTCTTGCGGTAAGAAAGCGGGAACAGCTAATGAAAATATTTGAAAACTTATAATTAAACAAACCACCGGAAAAGGACCTCCGGTGGTTTTGTTTTATACCGGTACACCCTTTAATAAATTTTGTTAGCTTAAACTTAACATCAATTACACTTCACTTACAGAGCAGTAGGTCTATCTTTGATCAGATTAATGTAAAACCTAAATTCCATGGATAACTATTACCTCTACATTGTCATTATTCTCCTAGCCTTAGCCCTTGTTGATCTGGTAGTTGGTGTGAGTAACAATGCCGTTAATTTCTTAAACTCAGCAATTGGCTCACATGTAGCCCCCCGCTACGTGATAATGATAGTTGCATCCCTTGGTATTGTTATTGGCTCACTCATGTCGAGCGGTATGATGGAGATTGCCCGAAAAGGTATCTTTCATCCCGACCAGTTCTACTTCTCGGAGATCATGATCATATTTATGGCGGTAATGATTACCGATATTATTCTTCTCGACATTTTTAACACATTCGGGCTACCCACCTCTACTACGGTTTCTTTGGTCTTTGAGCTACTGGGCTCAGCGGTAGCCGTAGCTTCGGTTAAGATTTTGAGCAACGATGGCACTTTAGCAATGCTCGGCCAGTATATCAATACCGAAAAAGCCTTGATGATTATTTCGGGTATTCTTATTTCGGTGGTGGTGGCCTTTGTCACGGGAACGGTGGTGATGTATTTCTCTCGTATTGTTTTCTCATTCAATCTTAGACGTTCTTACCACTATTTTGGTGCCCTATTTGGAGGATTTGCCATTACAGCCCTTACCTACTTCATCATTATGAAAGGTATCGGTGGTGCTACAATGGTTCCACCATCATTTATTGAAGCGCTACATCAAAACACCATAAAAATTCTGTTAATAAGCTTCTTGGGGTGGGCCATTCTACTACAGCTGCTTTCGGTGTTTTTCCGATTCAATATTTTTAAAGCCGTTGTTCTACTAGGAACATTTGCACTCGCTCTCTCCTTTGCCGGTAACGATTTGGTAAACTTTATTGGAGTTCCAATGGCAGGTCTAAAATCGTTTCAGATATACATGGCCAATCCCGGTATTGCTCCCGATCAGTTAAACATGTCGGAGCTTGCTGGTCCGGTAAATACAAACTTCTACTACCTTGTGATCGCTGGACTTGTAATGGTAATCACGCTTTGGTTTTCGAAAAAAGCCCGCACCGTTACCGAAACAGAAGTAGGCCTTGCACGGCAGGATAGCGGGATCGAGCAATTTGGATCGACCCACCTTTCGCGTTCCATCGTTAGGCAGACCATGCATTTTGCGTCAACCCTTAACCGAATTATTCCGACTCCAATAGAGCGCTTCCTAGATAGGCGCTTTGACCAAAACAAAGCTAAAAAAGTTAAGGTTGGCAAGGACGGAGCACCTTCGTTCGACCTGATCCGTGCCTCGGTAAACCTAACTACTGCCAGCATATTAATATCGATGGCTACCTCATTAAAGCTCCCCCTTTCCACCACCTATGTAACCTTTATGGTGGCAATGGGATCTTCGTTGGCCGACAAGGCTTGGGGTCGCGAAAGCGCCGTATACCGCATTACAGGGGTATTAACCGTAATATCTGGCTGGTTCTTTACTGCCTTTGTTGCCTTTACGGTAGCCTTGCTGGTTGCTTTGGCCATTTCCTTTGGAGGAAAGTTTGCCGTGATCGCAATTATTGGCATAACCATTTTTGTAATACCTTAAATCCGCAGGTCGATTGCTAGGTTTTAAATCTTAGCGTATTTAGGTTTGCTTGGTGGATATTTTGCCATTTTTTTGGTTCGACATAGCCCTTCTTTGCGTCACTTCTTCCGTTTTTCGCTCCCCCTATGGTTTGCAACTTCCTTTTTTGGAAGCCTGCAACAATAAAAACCGTAAC
>NZ_FMYP01000039.1 GCF_900096565.1 Williamwhitmania taraxaci | reverse complement strand
AATATCCTCGGCGCATTCGCCGCCGCATAAAACCAGCATGAGGTAGGATCGAAACAAATCACTGTAGGAATACTGTGCCTTAACTCCCCGAATGCCAAGCGTTTGGTCTATGGTGTCGTAAATAGAGGCCTCCCGGATAATTTTGTCTGCAAAATTTATTCCGCCAAAAGAGTTGATGGTGTCGCTAGAATATGTAATTTTCATCCGCTACGATGTTTTCACCTAAGTAGGTGAAAATATTTTAATCGGGAAAGCCTTGTGATGATTATTATTACAGGGGTTCCCGATTATTTTATGCTTTTATGTTGCGGATATAAGGTAATAAGGGAAAGTCATCCTACAAAATTCATAAAGGGGATAACCTTTACATTAAAATATTTAGTGTAGATGAAAAAACGGCTAAGTTCTTTCAATCGGACCTGCCAAGTTTGGTGAATCCTACCTATATGTTCCTCAACAGCTTTACCGTAGACGAAGAAGGCTACATACACATATCGTTCATCAACAAACTCTTGGTGGAAGGACTTACGCTAGAGGAAGCAAAAAACCAAATACAAAAAACACTAAACGAGTATTTCAAGGAAACGACGGTAGTATTGAAGTTGGTAAACTTTAAGGTAACCGTTCTTGGTGAGGTTAACAGTCCCGGTTCTTTTACCATCGACAAGGAACAAATCAACCTTTTCCAGGCACTCGGCTTGGCCGGTGGCATGAAAAATTTCGGTAACGGTAAAAAGGTTACGTTGGTACGCCAAACAGATAGCGGATCGGAGGTTATCCCGCTCGACCTCACCGACAGAAACATTCTTGCTTCGGACTACTACTACCTTATGCCCAACGATATGATTTATATTGAGCCTCTTAAAGCAAAATCAAACATCGATGGTTCTAACTTTACTGCAATAGCATTCTCGTCAGCAACAACCATTCTTCTTATAGTAAGTATCCTCCTTAGATGATAAATAAGGATACCATACTGGAGGAAACACTTGACCTCAGCCAGCTGATAAATATTCTGGCGAGGCACTGGTATTGGTTCGTGATTAGCCTTGCACTTGCGCTACCTGCTGCATTTACTGCAAACAAGTTAATTACTCCGTTATATAAGGTAAATGCCAAGATTTTGGTTAGCGAACAAGGATCCTCTTTTATGGATCCTCTTTCGCTACTAGGAGGCGGTATTATGACTAGCACCTTTAAGGTGAAAAACCAAATTCAAATTCTCCAATCATACGCCTTAATTAACCTAGCAACAAAGAATCTTCCTCTCGAAGCTACTTGGATGGAATCGAATGGGTTTACTAACAAATTATTATACCCACCACCGTTCAGAACAGAGATTATTTCACTTGATCCACGCCTATACAACAGAACGTTTACGCTAACAGTTGGAGTGAATGGCTCCATTGAGCTATACTCCAATTCAGACAAAGCAAAAAACCTCGAGGCAATTACTTTAAAGGGAACAATTGGACAGGAAGTTATACTACCAAACTTACTAAACCTGAGGTTCACAAGCATTGTAGGCACAATTAAGGAGAAAACAAAATACCAAGTTGTTTTTAATTCACCTGCAGCACTCGCTAACTACTTCTCAAATATCGATTTTACTGAAGATAAATACTCTACGGTAATAAAATTATCGTTTCAAGATCCATCACCTCAACGCGCAGTAGACTACCTTAATTCTCTTACTACCTCGTATTTAGAAAGAGAGGTTGTAAAGAAAAACTTAATAGCTGTAAACACTATTAAATTTATCGAAAATCAGCTAGAGATAGTATCCGACTCGTTAGCAGTTTCGGAGAAAAGCCTTGAAACATTCCGCCGTAAGAATCAGGCTACCAACCTCAGCATTGAAACCCAAAAAGCCTACGAGACACTTGGAACAATAGAAAAAGAGAAGGCTTTTGTAAAGGTAAATCTGAACTACTTCGAATACCTAAAGAAACAAATAACCCTAAACGAAGACCTCCAAAAGTTAGTTGTACCTTCCTCCATCGGTATAAACGACGAGTTACTCAACAAGTTGGTTCTCGACTTAATGCTTCTATACTCCGAAAGGGCTGAGATTCAAATCAACTCAAAAAAGGATAACCCTTTGACCAGTGCTATTGATAAGAAAATTGAATCAGGACGAAGAAATATTGTGGAAACCCTGGATGGACTTATATACTCGACAAATATTTCATTAAAAAACTTGGAAGAACGACTTACCCGATACCAAGTTATTGTATCCAGCATACCTGAAAAGGAGCGTGAACTATTATCGTTTCAACGAAAGTTTAAATTAAACGATGAGATATACACGTTTTTGCTTACAAAGCGATCGGAGTTGCAAATATCAGCAGCATCAAACTTTCCGGAGAACGAAATACTTGATCCTCCGAGCCTTGAACAGGTAGTGAAAGTAAGTCCTAACGGAAAATTCAACTTCCTGATTGCCCTGTTTCTTGGGTTAGCCATCCCGGCAGGACTAATTTTCTTAAAGTATGAACTGGTAAACAAGCTGGAAGATGCACAACAACTTGCCAAGATTTCTCAGTATCCCCATGCCGGAGATGTTGTTCATACCGATGAAATTGCATTTATTCTAAACGAAAATCTTAACTCTCGCATAGCAGATTCTTTTAGGGGACTTCGAACAAATTTGCGCTTTTTGATGGTTGAGGGCGGAACAAAAGTTATTCTTGTCACCTCGTCCGTTTCGGGTGAAGGGAAAAGTTTTATCTCCAAAAACCTTGCTGCCAGCTTTGCGCTTGCAAACAAGAAAACGCTCTTGGTTCACCTTGATTTACGGAAACCTGCAGACTTTAGTAATTTTGGCATAGAGAATAATGAAGGCCTTAGTAGTTTTCTGAGCGGAGTTTCTACGTTTGAAAGTATTATTCTTAAAACAAAATTCGCCAACCTTGATCTCATACCATCGGGACCAATACCTCCTAATCCGACGGAGCTAATTGACTCAGCAAAGGCAGAGGAGATGTTCAAGTCGCTTCGCAACCAATACGACATCATTATTGTGGATTCACCTCCAGTTGGTCTCGTTGCCGATCCACTAGTGCTGGCATCCTTTTCCGACCATATTCTATTTGTGGTGCGCTACCGTACTAGCCGCATTCGCCTGATTAAGCAAACGCTCTACGACCTGACTCAAAAAGGGATTAAGAAGATATCGATCGTTGCCAACGATGTTACCTTGCGCTCATTTGGATATGGATATTATGGTTACGGTTACCATTATGGATATGCCTATGGTGAGAAAAAGAAAAGTCGATTCAAAAAGTTTTTCGGAAAGAACTAAAATAAAAAAACGCTCCTGGTAGGGAGCGTTCTTCATTTGGAGGTCTCGAGCGGATTCGAACCGCTGTACGAGGTTTTGCAGACCTCTGCCTAGCCACTCGGCCACGAGACCATTGATTCGGAGTGCAAAGATATTACTTTTTTGAATCTTCCAAAGGATTTGGAATGCCATTTTCTAAAAACTCCTTAATGCAGTTGGGACACAAGCAGTTTTGATAGCTAGATTTTAAGTAGACCAGCAGCTCTGTTGATAATTGAACATCGCTGCACCAGCATTTTTTATACTCACTTTGACAATAGCAGTCAAACAATTGCATACATCGGGGGCACTCCTTGAACTTTATAACGCCCATCCCTATCGCTCCATGGTTAAACTAACCCTCTCGATAGGACCACCCATAGGAGGGGCCATCTTGGATACCTTTACCTTAGCATACTTTATTCCGATCATCTCTCGATATAGAGCATCCAAAATACGTTGACCGACATTTTCCAACAGATTGGAACGAATCATCATCTGCTGCTTTACAATTTGGTAAGCATGGAAATAGCTCACCGCATCATCAATATTATCGGTTTCTGCCGACTTCGATGCATCTTCCTCAATCCAAAGGTCTACTAAAAAACGATTTCCAACTATCGCTTCGGCTGCAAAGCAGCCATGGAAGGCGTAAAACTCCATGTTTTCAACTGAAATCAAGCCCATTTTTCTTTTTTTGCAAAGGTAACAAAAGGATGCTATCCAAAAACAACAAGCCTATCCGCATAAAAACAGAAAATTCGACCACTCAAGTGCACATTTTTTTGAAGATGTGGAATAACCTTCGCTAAATCCTTTTAAATTTGTCGGTTCGGGTTATACCCATATTTCGAAATGAGATATCAAACTAAATAGCATATTCATGAAAGATGCATCCACCGAAGGATTGAGCGAAAATGTTGAAGGACGTTCGCTAAACTTTATTGAGGAATTTATTGAAGAGGATATTCGAAATGGCAAGCACGCTGGTCGCGTACATACAAGATTTCCCCCGGAGCCCAACGGATATCTTCATATTGGCCATGCCAAGTCTATTTGCCTCAACTTTGGATTGGCGAAAAAATACGGTGGAAAATGCAACCTTCGCTTCGACGATACAAACCCCGCCAAGGAGGATGTTGAATATGTTGATTCCATCAAGGAAGATGTTAACTGGCTCGGATTTCAGTGGGATGCAGAATACTACGCTTCCGACTACTTTGAACAGCTTTACGAATGGGCCGTGGTGCTTATTAAAAAAGGAAAGGCCTACGTTGATGACATAAACCAGGAGCAAATGCGCGAGTACCGTGGAACAGTAAACGTAGCAGGAAAAGAGAGTCCATTCCGTAGCCGTTCAGTGGAGGAAAACCTCGATCTGTTTACCCGCATGCGCAACGGCGAGTTTAAGGATGGCGAAAAAGTTCTCCGCTTCAAGGGCGATATGACTTCACCAAACATGCTACTCCGGGATCCATTAATGTATCGCATCATACACACCGACCATCACCGCACCGGCGATAAGTGGTGCATATACCCCATGTACGACTACGCTCACGGGCAGTGCGACTCTCTCGAAAAAATTACTCACTCTATTTGCACCCTCGAGTTTGAAGTTCACCGTCCTCTTTATGAGTGGTTTATTAAGGAGTTGGAGATATTCCCAAGTAGGCAAATAGAGTTTGCTCGCCTCAACATTACCAATACCGTAATGAGCAAGCGCAAACTCCTTGAACTAGTAAAAACAGGACTGGTTAACGGATGGGACGATCCTCGCATGCCTACCATCGGCGGATTACGCCGCAGAGGCTATACACCTGAATCGATCCGTCTATTTGCCGATAAGGTGGGTATTGCCCGCCGCGACAACGTTATCGACCTATCCCTTTTGGAGTTTTGCTTACGCGAAGACCTCAACAAACGGGCCGAGCGCCGCATGGCTGTGCTAAATCCGCTCAAAGTGGTTATTACCAACTATCCCGAAGGTCTTGTTGAAGAGATGGACGCCATTAATAATCCTGAAGATGAAACTGCAGGCAAGCGCAAGGTTTCCTTTAGCCGCGAACTCTACATCGAGCGTGACGACTTTATGGAGGTTCCTCCTAAAAAGTTTTTCCGCTTGGCTCCCGGCCAAGAAGTACGTCTCCGCTACGCCTACTTTATAAAGTGCGAAAGTGTAGTGAAGGATGCCAATGGTGAAGTTACCGAAGTACACTGTACCTACGACCCAGCATCACGCGGCGGTAACTCGCCCGACGGACGCAAGGTTCAAGGAACCATCCACTGGGTTTCGGCTCAACATGCTGTTAAGGCCGAGGTGCGCCTCTTCGATCGCATGTTCCTGGGCGAAAACCCGGAGGATGTTCCTGAAGGCCAAGACTGGAAGATTAACCTCAACCCCGACTCATTGAAGGTGGTAACAGGCTATCTTGAGCCCAGCCTTGCAGAAGCAAAAAACTTGGAAAAGTTCCAGTTTGAGCGCATTGGCTACTTTTGCGTGGACAAGGATTCTAAACCTGGGAAACCGGTATTCAACCGCACAACCACACTAAAGGACAGTTGGGCAAAGATTTCTGCCAAGTAAATCAGGCATTAGCATATATTGACAAAAAAGCCTCTGCAAAATAATTGCAGAGGCTTTTTTGCTTAAAACAGCCCCTCTACGCTCAAGTAGCGTTCACCAGAATCGTAGGCGAAAGTAATAATGCGGGCATTAGGTTGCTCCAATAAAATTTCCCCGACAGCCGCTAGCGATGCACCGGAGGAAATACCCAATAGCAATCCCTCTTCCCGGGCTGCCTTTCTTACCATTTCGAAGGCATCATCTTTGGAGATAGAAATTACGCGATCGATAAGTGCGCCATCATAATTTTTAGGAACAAAACCTGCCCCTATTCCTTGAATTGCGTGAGGGCCAGGATTTCCACCACTGATTACAGGAGAATCAGATGGTTCTACGGCCACCACCTTAATGTTGGGGAAATGCTCCTTCAAAACCTTGGACACCCCTGAAATGTGACCACCTGTTCCAACGCCAGTAATCAAATAGTCGAATCCTTCAGGAAAGTCGACCAATATCTCCTTCGCCGTGGTTGCGGCATGAATTGCCGGGTTTGCAACATTCTCAAACTGCATAGGCATCCAGGCACCTGGCGTTTCGCCAACCAATTCTTGAGCCTTTTCGATTGAACCCTTCATTCCCTTTTCGCGAGGAGTAAGCACCAGCTCGGCACCGTAGGCTGCCATTAACCTTCGCCGCTCAATGGACATTGATTCGGGCATGACAAGGAGAACCTTGTAGCCAAGGGCTGCGCCTACCATTGCCAAGGCAATACCTGTATTACCCGAAGTAGGCTCAACAATTACCGAATCGGGGCGTAGTATACCTTGCTTTTCGGCATCCCGAACCATGGCTAACGCAATCCTATCCTTGATGCTTCCGGCCGGATTACCTCGTTCAATCTTTACCCACACTTCGGAATTCGGAAAGAGTTTTGAGACTTGAAGGTGTGGTGTATTACCCACCAAATCGAGAATTGTATTTGCTTTCATATCTATTATTTTACTTCTTTGATTGTTAAAATCTTAAATTAGATTGAATAATCTAGCACGAATTGTTGTTCCGGGGATACTGCTCTCTGGCGAATCCGAACTTCACTCTTATGATAAACGAGTGAGGATGGCGGAATACTCTCGGTTAACCAAACATTTCCACCAATAATACTGTCGTGCCCAATCTTGGTTGAGCCACCAAGAATAGTGGCGCCTGCGTAAATTACCACGTCGTCCTCAATGGTTGGGTGACGCTTTACGGCGGCCATTGCCTTTGATACATTTAGCGCGCCAATAGTAACTCCTTGGTAAAGTTTCACCCGATTGCCAATAATAGCAGTCTCCCCAATCACGATTCCGGTTCCATGATCGATAAAAAACGATTTTCCAATAATAGCACCAGGGTGAATATCGATTCCGGTAGCTGAGTGGGCCTGTTCGGTAATCATGCGTGGCAACATCGGAACACCCAGTTTAAATAGTTCGTGAGCTAGTCGATAAACCATTATGGCATAAAAACCCGGGTAAGCTAAAATAACCTCCGCAATTCCGCTAGCAGCAGGATCGTTCTCGGCAATAGATTTGGCATCATCATCCATATCTACCTTAAGAAAAGGGACTCGCATAAAAAAAGCCCTACTCACCACATCAATTGAATTATCCATCCGCGAAGCCAATGGCTCCAGCAACTTGATGAGTTTACGCCTGAGGGTAGCTTGGCTGTATATTCGATATACTCTGCCGCACCGCGATGGATACAAACTGTTTGTTGCCTGCTCAAGAAAATCACGAACATCCTCCTTTGCAATTCTTCCTGATTTATTGTCGGCGTTAAAAAACATAGTCATAGTGTGTAGCTTAATTGCATAAAAAAAGCCCTTCCGAATCGGAAGGGCTTTACATTTCTTATAGTGTAAAGATTTTAAATCATGCTTCTATGCGATTAACATAGGACATGCCCCCTCCTACTGATGTTGGCAACCAACAACAGATACAACAGAGATGCATAAAACCTTTATTAACCAACATTTTATATTACGCTTTAATATTCTTAATTCCTGCGTCGAGACGCTTAAGGGTTTCCTCCTTACCGATAAGAGCCGCAATTTGAGCTACTCCGGGACCCATGCTAGCACCAACAAGGCAAAGCCTAAAATTGTTCATCACCTGTCCCATGGGAACTTGTTTCTCAGCCACCCATTCGTGTACCACCTTATCGATGTTTTCCTGCGAGAATGGTGCAATGATTGCAACTCTCTCGCGAAGTTCGGATATTAGTGCAGGGATGTTTTCTTTCCAGAATTTTGCAACCACCTTTTCGTCGTAGGAATCCGGAGCTACAAAGAAATAACTCGACGAAGGCCAAAAATCAGACATGAAAGTAGCACGATCCTTAACCAGTGCAACAACGCTCTCAACATACTCGGTCTGAACCGATATACCTTTTTCCTCTAGTATTGGCATATAAAGAGTAGCCAATTCGGCATCGGACTTCATGCGAAGATACTGCTGATTGAACCACTTTGCCTTTTCAGGATCGAAGCGAGCGCCAGACTTATTTACTCTTTCGAGGGAGAAAAGCTGAATAAGCTCATCCATTGTAAACAGTTCCTGCTCGGTGCCAGGATTCCAGCCCAAAAAGGCCAGCAAGTTTACAAATGCCTCTGGAAAGTAACCGTCTTCACGATACCCGCGGGCAGTTTCACCGTTTTCCGCCTTCCAAAATAGGGGAAAAACAGGAAAGCCTAACTTATCACCATCGCGCTTGCTGAGCTTTCCATTACCTGTTGGCTTAAGCAAAAGCGGTAGATGGGAGAAGAGTGGCATAACCTCCGTCCATCCAAAGGCCCGATACAAAAGCACATGAAGAGGAAGTGAAGGTAACCATTCTTCCCCACGAATCACGTGGCTAATTTCCATCAGATAGTCATCCACCACATTGGCAAGGTGGTACGTTGGTAACATGTCGGCACTTTTGAACAGCACCTTATCGTCGAGCGTTGAAGAGTTCACTACTACCCTGTCGCGAATTAGGTCATGCATTTCGACCTCCTCGTTTTCGGGCATTTTAAAACGAATAACCCAGCCTTGACCCGTGTTTATGCGACTCTGAACCTCCTCAGCGGGCAATACCAACGAAGTGTTCAGCTGTGTTCTAATTTCAAAATTATAGGTAAACGTCTTCCCTTCGGCCTCAAACTTAGCACGAATGGCATCGAGTTCTTCGGGTGTATCGAAGGCGTAGTAAGCAAAGCCACCGGCAACCAACTGATCGGCATACTTCTTATAAATATCTCTGCGCTCGCTCTGACGGTAAGGGGCATGTGGACCTCCAACCGAAACACCCTCGTCAATTTGAATCCCGCACCACTTCAATGAGTTTACAATATAATCTTCGGCACCCGGAACAAAACGGTTCGAATCGGTATCCTCAATGCGCAGGAGAAAGTCTCCACCATGTTTCTTTGCAAAAAAGTAGTTGAAAAGTGCGGTACGAACGCCACCGATGTGCAGCGGTCCTGTTGGGCTAGGTGCGAAACGGACACGAACTCGTCTTTGCTTCATTTGTTATAGATTTAGACACAAATATAATGAGAAACTCGATTGGGCGAACTTGGATTTACTCCAAAACAAAAACGGAAGGCAAAATTTGCCTTCCGTTTGTCGGTTCGGAGGGGATCGAACCCTCGACCCCATGATTAAGAGTCACGTGCTCTACCAACTGAGCTACGAACCGCTTTCGCTTTCGCTATTGCGGTTGCAAAAGTAGTATAATTGTGGTAACCTCAAAAACATTTGGCTCGATTTTTTCAAAAACTGTTTTTTTTTTTCACCTTTGAGCAACGTAAATAATTAAAAATGCAGACCATACTTGTTACTGGTGGAACCGGATATATTGGTTCCCATACAGTTGTTGAACTACTACAGAAAAACTACAATGTTATCGTAGTTGATAATTTATCGAATTCCACTACCGATTCGCTCGATGGAATTGAGAAGATATGTGGAAAACGCCCAATATTCTATCAGAATGATTGCAGCAACATGAGCGAGATGACCTCAATTTTCGACCGTCATCCCGAAATTGCTGCATCCATCCACTTTGCAGCCTCTAAGGCAGTCGGCGAATCAGTTGAAAAACCACTACTTTACTACAGAAATAATCTCCTTTCCCTCATCAACCTGCTGGAGTGTATTAAAACCCATGCAGGCGGAGGTATCGTATTCTCCTCGTCTTGCACAGTATATGGACAGCCCGACGTGCTTCCGGTTACCGAGCAAGCACCAATGAAAAAAGCAGAATCGCCCTATGGGAATACCAAACAAATTGCAGAAGACATAATCGTCGACACCGTTGCAGCCTATCCCGAGATTAAGGCCATAGCTCTACGCTACTTCAATCCTATTGGTGCGCACCCCTCGGCTGAAATCGGTGAGCTACCTCTTGGCGTTCCAAATAACCTTATCCCATTTGTAACACAAACAGCATATGGGCTAAGAAGTGAGCTGAAGGTGTTTGGAAACGATTATAATACCCCCGACGGAACTCCAGTAAGGGACTATATAAACGTGGTAGACCTTGCCAAGGCCCACGTTATTGCAGTAGACCGTCTTTTAACAAATAAGGGAAAAAAAGCCGTGGAAGTATTCAACCTCGGAACCGGAACAGGGCTCTCCGTATTGGAAGTTATCAAGGCATTTGAAAACGCTACGGGCGTAAAGTTACCCTACAGTATTGTAGATCGTCGCGCTGGCGATATCGAGAAAGTTTGGGCCGATACGGCCTTTGCAAATAAAGAGTTGGGGTGGAGTGCCAAGGAAACCATTGAGGACACCATGCGAAGTGCGTGGGAGTGGGAGAAAAGGTATAGATCCAAGGTAAATATTACACAATAGTCTCACCTTTATGAAATAAAAAAGGCCCCAAATGGGGCCTTTTTCTATTCTACTGTAACCGATTTTGCAAGGTTCCTTGGTTGATCGACATTACACCCCCTCATTAGGGCAATATGGTAAGAGAGCAGTTGTAGTGGAACTACGGCGAGCAATCCCTCCATGGTCTCATGAACCTCGGGAATTTCAATGGTATAATCGGCCATTCCTTTTATCGTTGTATCGCCCTCCGAAACAATGGCAATCACAATTCCTTTACGAGCCTTTACTTCCTGAATATTACTTACGACTTTGTCGTATGAACTATCCTTTGCGGCAATTACGACTACCGGCATCTTATCGTCGATAAGCGCAATTGGACCATGCTTCATCTCAGCAGCGGGATAACCCTCCGCGTGAATATAAGATATCTCCTTAAGTTTCAAAGCACCCTCAAGCGCAACTGGGAAAAAGTATCCTCGGCCCAGATAGAGAAAATTGGTAGAGTCTTTAAAAAGACGAGCAATCGCCTCTATCTTGCTATTCGATTCTAGAATTCGTTCTATCTTGGCAGGTATCGATCCCAACTCGTTTATAAGCGTAGTCGCCAACTCGTTCGTAACCGTTTTCCTGTGCTTGCCAAGAAGAATGGCTATCATCGTTAAAACAGTAACCTGAGCAGTAAATGCCTTGGTGGAAGCAACCCCAATCTCAGGACCAGCATGAGTGTATACCCCTGCATGGGTTTCTCGAGGTATGCTCGATCCAACAACATTGCAAATACCCAACACCATGGCACCTCTACTCTTTGCCAGCTTAATAGCGGCAAGCGTGTCGGCGGTTTCTCCACTCTGACTAATGGCAATGACTACATCATCCGGATAAATCACTGGGTTTCTATAGCGAAACTCAGATGCATACTCTACCTCAACAGGTATACGCGCCAACTCTTCGATGAGGTATTCACCCAGTAAAGCAGCGTGCCAAGATGTTCCACAGCCGATTAGAATAATACGTTTTGCCTCAACGAGCCGTGGCAATACACTGTATAAACCACCAAGATGAATATCATTTAGATCGGCAGAGAGTCTGCCTCTAAAAGTATCCTTTATCGAACGAGGTTGTTCGAATATCTCCTTTAGCATAAAATGATCGAATCCACCCTTTTCAATCTCTTCAATATCGAGATCAATAGTCTGTATTTCGGGTTCAAGAAGATTATTGTCGATTGTCTTAAGGGTTAATTCCCCCCTACGAATCACGGCAACATCATCATCGTTCATGAATATAACGCTGTTGGTATGCTCAATGATTGGCGTTGCATCGGAAGCAAGGAAATACTCTTTATTACCCACACCAATAACGAGAGGACTTCCCCTACGTGCACCGATCAATAGATCGGGATCTTCGTTGAAAATTATGGCAAGGCCGAATGCTCCAATCACTTTTGAAAGTGCCAAGCGTACAGCAATTTCGCAGGAAACATCACCTTTTAGGTAAATATACTCGATTAGGTTTACCAGTACCTCTGTGTCTGTTTCACTTTTAAACTCATAACCACGCCTCTCAAGTTTTCTACGAAGTTCTCCGTAGTTCTCAATAATACCATTATGAATTAGCGTAACGTAGCCCCTTTGCGAGGTATGTGGATGTGCATTCACATCGTTTGGTTCACCGTGGGTAGCCCATCGAGTATGGCCAATCCCCAATGTTCCGGAAACATCCTCACCGGTTGTGTGAACTTCTAAATCGCTAACCTTCCCCTTGCATTTATATACCTTAACGCCTTCGTTAAAAAGCGCGATACCAGCTGAATCGTAACCGCGATACTCAAGCCGCTTAAGGCCACTTATAATAATGGGAAAAGCTTGCTTATTCCCTATGTAAGCAACGATACCACACATCTATTTCTTTATTTTTGAATAAGTAATTACAACTTTTATTGGTGACGAACTAGTGTTTTTAAAAGCACCATAAATATAATCTTCAAAGAAACTAGTATTCTCATTAACTGGTACCTGACCTACAGCAAGCGGAATTAAATAAATTTTGCTCGAAACATCCAACTTGCTTAACACTGATTGGAGATGCCGAGTAATATTTGTCGAGTAACTCATTCTCCCCTTTTGAAATAATCCCCCATATGTTCCTACGAGAGACTTATCTGACTCAAGCTTTAAATCAAATATTGGCATATAGTTTCCATCGCTACTCTTTGTGAAAACACCGAGTTTTGAGGGAATCCTATCCGATTCGGTTTGAGTAGAACTCTCGTACTCAACTACCAATTCAGCTCGGCTAATAATGAAAGCAGTATCCTTGAACACGTCCTTCTTCCAATCAAGTAATCGTTTTAGGTCGATTAAAGTTATTGCTCCACCCATTGAACTACTGTATACCACAGTCTTATTATTCAGCGCATCAACTGTATATGTTGGCTTAAGGATAGGATCCGCCGTTGTGTCATCCTTCTTTATGGAGATAAATCGTTGAGAAAAGCCTTTTTTGTTAAAAAAGTAAAATGGAAGGGAGGCCTCATTTGCTTTCTCCACTCCATCCTTTATAGTGGTAACATGATACTTAACGAGGATTTGCGAATTAGTTGACGATAAGTTTAAAAAATAGAACGCCCCCGATTCGGCCGGATCTACACGAAGGAAAAAACCCTTGAATTTATTCCGAAACAAGCCTGTATTCACCATTGTGTCTCGTGAAGTATTAATCAAAGCATTCCCGATTCTTTCTGCAATAAGATCTTTTCCTGGAATCAAAGCGATTCTTTTCTGTTCTTTTTTTGTAAGCGTAAACGATACTACTGCATTGGAGTTGAAATCACTTATCTCACTATTCGAATAGTAGGTCTTTAGTGTGTCTAGATTCTTTGTCAGTTCGTGTAGAGATACGCTTACAGGTTTTCCTTTGAGACCTACATTATTTGTCACATCTAAAATAATGATAACTGAATCCAGCACACGCTTATTTTCTTTCCGAAATAGATTTGTATCAATGTAGTAAGCATACAACTCAGTAGCCAAAGTGGTAGTTGTCTTTCCTAGAAAAGGATTAGTCATTGACCCAATTGGCCCAGCAATAAAGTTGCCTGTGAGAATTGAATCTTGAGTAACCGTGTACGCATCAATATTCTTGATAGTATCAACTATCACATTAAGTCTACTACCTTCAGGAATAAACCCACTTCCTACTGTAGATTGATCGTCGGTACATCCTACTACGGCGATTGTTGAGATAAATAGTGCTGCTAAAAGTGAGCGCATTATATTCTTTTTATAGCTATTTTTTTGTTGAGCCATGACTTTTTGTGTTGATTAATTCGTCGTAAAAGTTTGAATACGCATCCAGGTATGTATCCGTACCTTCAAATCCTAAAACGGGTTTGTTGTACTGCTCAAGAAAACTGGAAATGTTTGGATTTATTGTTTGTGATCCAATAATGGCGGCATCGGAGTACTGCAGAGCTAACTTGGTGATATTCTCCCATGTGCTATTTACGGCTAACTCCAGATCCTTACCCTTAACCCCTTCCGTAAGCAATTTCGACTTAAAGCCAGCGGCAAGCGTTTCAGGATATTCGTCGTTATAAACAGAGTAAACCACCTTGGAATGAGAAAAAATGGGATCCTCCTTAAATGCTTTTTTAACGTACAATGGGGCGGCGGCGGTAAACCAACCGTGACAGTGCACAATGTCCGGAACCCAGCGCAGTTTGCGAACTGTCTCCAGCACTCCTCGTGCAAAAAAGATCATTCGCTCATCGTTGTCGGCAAAGTAGGTACCATCGTCCTCCATTACGGTATTCTTCCGATGAAAATAATCCTCATTGTCGATAAAGTAAACCTGCATCCTAGCCGATTGGATGGATGCAACCTTAATAATTAAGGGGTGATCAGTATCGCTGATTATCAAATTCATACCTGACAATCGGATCACTTCGTGGAGTTGGTTTCTCCGTTCATTTATGCTTCCAAAGCGAGGCATGAATGTTCTGATTTCCTTCCCCTTATCCTGAATCCCCTGTGGAAGATATCGACCTATAACTGATAATTCACTCTCAGGTAGATAAGGTGTAATCTCCTGTGAAATGAAAAGAACCCTAGCGTTTTTCATTCTGGTGATGCTTATCTTTTGGGTAATATGCGTGCAAGTTGCTGCAAAGGTACTAAAAAATTTGGGTATTGATTACAAAACGATTTCTTGCATTACCTAAAAGCAACAAAAACGATACCGAAATAACATGCCATATGGAATAGCTCTATTAAAAGGAATAGCTAACTTTGCTGCCTTGAAAAAGATTAAACCTACAGCAAACTCAATAAAAGAAATTGCTGCAGTCACAAAAAACACTACAGAATGAGGGTTTTTGAGAAAGTTGTTGACTTACAGAGCTACCTGAATGAACTTGTCAAGGCTGACAAAAAAATAGGCTTTGTTCCCTCCATGGGTGCACTGCACGAGGGGCATGTGTCTCTTGTGACTCGGTGTGTCGCCGAAAACGATGTTTGCGTTGTAAGCATCTTTGTTAATCCAGCCCAGTTCAACGATCCCAATGATCTGAAGAATTATCCCCGAAATCTGGAGGAGGACCTTAACCTTCTTCGGTCAGTTGGTTGTGACGTGGTTTTTGCACCAACCGAAAAGGAAGTATATCCTACAGCCGATACCACTTCCTTTGACCTAGGTTTTTTAGATACTATAATGGAGGGAAAGCATCGCCCCGGCCACTTCCAAGGTGTAGCCAAGGTAGTTCACCGGCTATTCGAAATTGTTAAACCACACACCGCCTACTTTGGAGAAAAGGATTTTCAGCAGATTGCTGTAATCCGGCGAATGGTAAATCTCACGGGGCAGTCCGTGAACATTGTTTCCTGTCCAATTATTAGAGAATCAGATGGATTAGCCTTAAGTTCACGCAACCTACTGCTAACGCCTGAGCATCGAAAAAGTGCCCCGCTGATTGCAAAAACTCTTTCTGAAGCCAAGCGTAAAAAGGGTGAGGTGGGCGTAATCGAGTTAAAAAAATGGGTGGTAGAGCAAATTAATTCAAATCCACTGTTAGAGGTAGAATACTTCGAAATAGTAAATTTTAAAACACTCGAACCCATTACGACATGGCACCTAGGCGATGATACGATAGGATGTATCACCGTAAAAGCTGGAAATATTAGGCTAATTGACAATATTAAGTTTGACTCAAAATAACTCAAGATGAGAATTGAAGTTTTGAAATCAAAATTGCACATGGTTACCGTAACGGAAGCTAACTTGCACTATATCGGGAGTGTAACCATTGATGAGGATTTGATGATGGCCGCTAACCTTATCGAAAACGAAAAGGTTCAGATTGTTAATATCAACAACGGTGAGCGGCTGGAGACATACGTGATTAAAGGAGAACGAGGATCGGGGCAGATTTGCCTTAACGGTCCTGCGGCAAGAAAGTGCGTTGAGGGCGACGTGGTGATAATCATTTCATATGCATCCATGGATTTTGAGGAGGCTAAGTATTTCAAGCCAACGGTAATCTTTCCAGATACTCAAACCAATAAATTAATCTAGCCTGCTTGAAACATATATCTACAACCTTAAAATACCTACTGTTTCTATCAATAGGGGTTGCGCTACTATACTTCGCCTTCAAGGATATGCCCCTCGCCAAACTCTGGGATGGGTTGAAAACGGCCAACTACTATTGGGTCGGCGTTACTGTGATGCTTGGAGTTGCTGCATACATAAGCCGGGCATACCGATGGAATTTGCTCATTGAGTCACTTGGCTATAAACCTAGACTTTTGCATACCACCAGCGCTGTCCTTGTTGGATATCTTGCAAACATTGCCTTTCCTAGATTGGGAGAGGTAACTAGATGCGCCATGCTACATAAAAGCGATAAAATCCCCTTCGATTCATTGGTGGGAACAGTTATTGTAGAAAGAGCGTTTGATATTTTCACACTCATTATTCTCATTTTAGTTGTAGCTATATCGAAGATTAGCCTATTTGGAAATTTCTTTAGCCAACACCTGATTGTCCCACTATCGAAAAGTATTGGCAATAATATAAACATACCAACTGAATACTATATTTTTTCAGGTTTAATCCTTCTCGGCCTAGTTGTTTTTGGATTTCTGCTTCGAGAAAAGTTTAAGCATAGCACTCCTGTTTTAAAAATAAAGAAAGCGGCAGTGGGCGTTATTGTTGGGTTAAAAACCGGATACCAAATGAAAAGGAGAAAAGCGTTTCTATTCTCCACCTTGGTATTATGGGTCTCCTACTGGCTGATGTCCTGGTTAATCGTTTTTGCAATTCCAGAGACAGGTAGTCTGGGGCCGTTGGACGGGTTATTCTTACTGGCAGCAGGGAGCATTGGAATGGCCGCTCCGGTTCAAGGCGGATTTGGCTCCTTTCACTTAATGCTTGCCTTAGCACTAGGCCTATATGGTATATCATGGGAAAATGGCCTAATTGTAGCCACACTCTCCCATGAATCACAAGCTTTATTTGCCGTAATCCTCGGTATCATAGGATTCTACATTATCGTGTTTTCGGTTCGAAAGCAAAAAACAACTAAAGAGTAACATCGATGGAATACTTAGAGCATATAAAAAGTAAAATTGTTTCGCTGGAAGGCTTAGCTTGTAAAAGGGCTTACTGGAACCTAAAGGAGCAACCGGTTGTATTCACCAATGGTTGCTTCGACATTCTTCATCGTGGTCATATTGAATACCTATCTAAGGCTGCTGACCTAGGGAAAGTAATGGTAATTGGGCTAAACAGTGATAGTTCCGTAAAGAGAATTAAAGGCGAGAGTAGGCCGATACAGGATGAATACACTCGCGCTCTTGTGCTCGCATCTCTTGAATTTGTAAGTGCAGTGGTGTTGTTCGACGAGGATACACCCTACGAGCTTATCAAGGCCACCCAACCCGATATTTTGGTAAAAGGTGCCGACTACAAGCACGAAGATATTGTTGGCTACGATATTGTAACCCAACGCGGGGGTAGCGTTGTAACCATTGAGTTTGTTGAAGGTTTTTCCACCACCTCAATAATAAATAAGCTTAACAAATAATATCTTCCTGCATTGCTACTTTTTGTCTACCTTGGGGTGTTAATTCAAACCCATGGCCAAGAACAAAACTGCATATGTATGCCAAAACTGCGGGGTAGATTCGCCTAAATGGATAGGCCGCTGCCCCTCCTGCGGAGAGTGGAACACCTACGTTGAAGAACCTGTTCTTCAAAAAGATAGTAGAACAATATTGCCATCTCTGTCGGCGCCGGCAAAACCAATACTCGTAAGCGAAATTGCCCCTCAAGCTCACCGTAGAATACAGCTTCAATCGGGAGAGTTCAATAGAATACTGGGAGGCGGCTTGGTTCCAGGCTCCGTAATCCTACTCGGAGGCGAACCTGGGATTGGCAAATCAACCTTGACCCTTCAAATAGCCCTCGATACACAGCTGAAAGTGCTTTACGTATCGGGCGAAGAGAGCGCCGAACAGATAAAGTTACGCGCTGATAGGCTAGCAGGGAAAAACCCCAACTGCTACATATTAAGCGAGACCTTGCTTGAAAATATTCTCAAGCATGCCCAATCGATGAACCCAGAGTTGATTATTATCGACTCAATCCAGACACTATACACCGAAAGGGTGGAGTCCTCACCCGGAAGTGTTTCACAGATCAGGGAATCGGCAGCTCAACTTCTAAAATACGCCAAGGAAACGGGAACCCCAATTTTTATCATTGGGCACATTACCAAAGACGGAACCCTTGCTGGACCAAAAGTCCTCGAGCATATTGTTGATGTAGTCCTCCAGTTCGAAGGCGATAATAACTTCGTTTACCGAATCATTCGAGCCCACAAAAACCGATTTGGATCTACAGCCGAACTGGGCATCTTTGAGATGATGGGAACTGGCCTACGAGAGGTGGAGAATCCCTCCGAAATACTCATCTCGCATCGGAATGAATCCCTCAGCGGAGTAGCCATCGCTGCAACGATTGATGGGATACGACCGTTCCTTATCGAAATTCAGGCACTGGTAAGCACTGCTGCCTATGGCACGCCCCAGCGATCAACTACCGGATTTGATATTCGCCGCCTCAACATGCTGCTTGCCGTGCTCGAAAAACGAGTTGGCTTTAAGCTTGCAACAAAAGATGTTTTTTTGAATATTGCCGGAGGAATTAAGGTTATCGATCCCGCCATCGATCTTGCGGTAATTGCAGCAGTGCTCTCCTCTAGTCTTGATATTCCACTTCCCGATGACTGCTGCTTTTCGGGAGAAGTAGGCCTTTCAGGAGAAATTCGCCCCGTGAATCGACTCGATCAACGAATCAACGAAGCGGCCAAATTGGGCTTTAAGCGCGTATTCGTTTCAGGAAATGTGAAAAACATGCCTCCAATAGAATCATCCACCAAAATTATTAGCGTAAACCGTGTGGAACATCTTGTTAAATACCTTTTTACAAAACAATCCGTAGAGTAAAAACAATATTAGAGAAAATGATATTCTTACTAATTAGTGCCAATGTATTGTCATATAACGACTAGCTGAATTTATGTGATTATCCCCAAAAACAAATAACTTATGAAGATTGCTGTTGTCGGTTTTGGCGCAGGCGCCATTGGGTTTATTGAACGGATCAAAAACTCTAAGCACGAGATTCATGTCTTCGAAAAAAGTAAGGACATCTATTCCTCCAGCATATCGGGCATGCGGGCCGATGGAAAACTCTTTGTATCGTCTGAGATGGGCGGAGATATGGAAATTGACCTAGGTTTACAGAAGTTACTAGTCGATTACTACCTCAGCCATACCGATAGCAAACTAGTAGAAACGGGTTCCTCGTTTAAGAATAAAACCTACTTCAATCAATTCTACCGTGAAGGGTTCCAACCCATCAGTTCCGACTTCTACCATATTGGAACCGATCAACTTAAAACAGTCTTATACAATATATTCGAAGACTTTAAGAAATACAAGAACATTCATTTCCATTTTAGCCATCCCATCGATGATATTACGATTATGGATGACCGTACTCAGATCAATCAGGTTGGTGATTTCGACCTCGCCGTTGTTGCGGTTGGGCGGAGCGGGCATGCGCTCATAAATAAGATGATAAACAAATACCCCGACCTAATACTCGATAACACGAAGGTTGATTTAGGAGTTCGACTAGAGCTGCCAAACCACATTGTGGCCGATCTAAATAAGGAAATGTATGAGTTTAAGGTTCGCTACAAGAGCAAAACGGGCTATGTAGTTCGAACATTTTGCAATAACCCGTCGGGGTATGTGGTAACGGAGAACTACGGTGACTTCACCACCGTAAATGGCCATGCGAAAATACACGATAAGAGCAACAACACCAACTTTGCAATCCTCACTACCCTCGTTCTAACCGAGCCCTTCAACGATCCGATTGGCTATGGCTCCTACATTGCCAAACTATCGAATCTGCTCGCTGGCGAAAACAGGGTAATTCTCCAGACATACAGCCACTTTAAGGATTCTAAACGGACAAAGAATCTATATCGAGTTCAGCCAACGCTGCCCGAAGAGAACTATATTTTGGGGGATATTAATTTAGCTTTCCCACGCCGAATAATGGAGAGCATTATTGATTTCATTGAGCATCTGGAAAATGTTATTCCCGGTGTAGCCAACAACGACAACCTCATTTACGCTCCCGAAATCAAATTTTACTCAAACAAGTTGAACAACCAACTTTACCCACACCTAAAAGTAATTGGTGATTGTTCGGGAGTTACTCGATCCATTATTTACGCCACGGCACATGGATATATGCTTGGTGAGGAAATTTTAAAAGAAGCGTAACATGGCAGGTATAAAAATAGGAGGGCAATCTGAAATTCAAATTGCCCTCCTATTTACATCAAATACCTAACTCACAATAATAAACCTCAACTGAATTGGGTAGGTTACATATCTTCATTAACCGCAACAACCTCCTTAATCTCGGGAACATCGCGGCGTATTGCCTGCTCCACACCGTTTTTTAGAGTCATTAAGCTGTATGGACAAGTTCCACATGCACCCAACAACTTAACCTTTGCTACCATATCCTCAGTAACTTCAATTAGGCTAATGTCGCCACCATCATTCTGTAAGTATGGACGAACAATATTAATTGCGGCTTGTACTCTCTCTGTAATCTGTTTAAGATCGGCCATATGTTTAAGATTATTGCGTTTTTATTTCTACCCTTCTGGTGGGTTCCATGTTCTTATTTCGAAGTTCTACCTGTTCGAGAAAACGCTGAGCAAGCAAATAAAAAGCCTCCGCTGATAGCGTGCTTTGCGTGGCAATTGGCGATCCAGAGTCACCACCCTCACGTATTCCTTGCACCAACGGTATTTGACCAAGTAAAGGAATATTCATTTTCGCAGCTAGGTTCTTGCAGCCATCCTTGCCAAATATATAATACTTGTTGTTGGGCAATTCTTCGGGGGTAAACCAGGCCATATTCTCAACCAATCCCAAGATAGGAACATTGATCCCTTTTGTAGTAAACATACTAATTCCCTTAACCGCATCGGCCAAAGCAACATCCTGTGGCGTGCTCACAATTACGGCTCCCGTAACAGCAGATTCTTGAACGATGGTAAGGTGAATATCTCCGGTTCCAGGAGGAAGATCGAGCATTAAAAAATCTAATTCGCCCCAGTTACCCTGAAGCAGAAGCTGCCTAAGAGCACTTGTTGCCATTGGTCCGCGCCAAATTGTTGCTTCGTTGGGATCGACAAAGAAACCCACCGACAAGACTTTAACGCCATGGCTTTCGACCGGATTGATTAACTCATGCCCATCAACCATGCTCATGCTTGGTTTTGAGCCTTCTAGGTTAAACATTTTCGGCATAGAAGGTCCATACACATCGGCATCGAGCAATCCAACCTTATACCCCATGCGAGCAAGGGTTACTGCCAAATTGGATGCTATTGTTGACTTCCCAACACCACCTTTTCCGGAGGCAATGGCAATAATATTTTTAATGTTTTGTATTCCAGTTGCATCTTTCTCTGGTTTTGTCTTCGGTTCCTGTGCTCTTACCAGCTCAAGAATGCTCACTGTTATAACCGCGCCGAATGCTTCCTTAAGAACCGTTTCACACTGCTTCTTAATACCACCGGCAAAGGGATCTTTCACTTTCTTGAAAACAAGGCTAAAGGATATTTTACTCTCCTCAACCTTGAGAGATTCAATCATGCCAAGCGTTATAACATCCTTCCCAAATTCAGGATGTATCACCTTAGACAAAATGGAATTTACGTTATTTTCATCAAATTTCATCGACTGCAATTTTCACTAGTAACCAATATTGTCCCAATATGTTTTAGAAACCCTACAACAATAGTTCTGTTGCCGGATCCCAAAAATGCTTTTGATAATCAATCACCTTACTATTCTCAACCAACACTCCTTCGGCTTCTAGCATCTGTTGCATAGTGTCGCAACCTGGAAAATGGTGTTGCCCGGTTAGCAAACCTACACGGTTAACTACTCGGTGTGCAGGAATAAAATTGGGTTTTGTATGGCTCCCATTAAGGGCCCATCCCACCATTCGAGCCGATCGAGATGCACCAAGATAGCGGGCAATTGCACCATACGAAGTCACCCTTCCTTCTGGAATAAGCAGAGTTACCTCATACACACGCTCAAAGAAGTTGCTCTTCGAAATGGATTGGCTCTTCAATGGGTTTGGTTCCATCAATTTTAAACCTTAAGTAGGTTATTGTCATCCCCTTCTCTAAGAACATTAATTCATAGTATGTTCTAATTCCAAGGATAGGATCGTCACTCACCGTTCCGTAGAGGTCTTCGGTTGCAAGTAATATTTCAAGCCCATTCTCCTGGGCCAAAGCTTTAGTATACCTATGTAAATTTACGTTGTCGGTCTTGAGATGAACAATTCCCCCCGCCTTTAGGAAGTTGCGGTAATTGTTGAGAAACTCACTGGAAGTTAGCCGTTTTTTAATTCTTCCTGTTTTTAACTGTGGATCGGGGAAGGTGATCCAAATTTCCGAAACTTCTTCACATGAAAAGAATGACTTAATTACCTCTATTCTGGTGCGTAGAAACGCAGCATTAGATAGGTTCTCCTCTGTGGTAGTCTTGACACCACGCCATAACCGAGCACCTTTAATGTCAATTCCCAAAAAGTTCTTATCCTTAAAGTGGCGCGAAAGACCTACTGTATACTCACCCTTACCACAACCCAGTTCGAGCACAATGGGATTGCTATTCCCAAACATGTTGGTGTGCCATTTCCCTTTTAGCTCATGATCATTCCTGAACACGTCATCAAAAACAGGTTGTACTAAATTTTTGAATGTCAGATTCTCCTTAAACTTGCTAAGCTTATTCTTACCCACGTTATTCTATCTATTTAATCTTCGATTGTTCAACTCTAATCCCCACCTTCTCAATACCGCTAAGGGTTTCTTCCCGCATTCCTTGAAGGAGTGAAATCTTATAATCGCCCTTCAACGGAAACTTTATCATCAACTTATAGGGCATTCGCGAATCGTAGGAATGCGAAAAACCTTTCCCATACCATCTTCCTTTATCGTCGGCCATCGGAACCTCAACCGTATCACACACCGATGCGCCAGAAGGCGAAGTGGTGGTAACAAACAGAAACAGATTGCTGTATTTGTAACTGCTGCTATTGCGAATAGTTATTAAGATATTCTGCACGGTGAGAGTATCATCAACTGGAACTACAAAGTCAATTGGGGCTGTAGCGTTCCATTCGCTTCCCGGAACATCTTCAATTTTCTCATAAACCATGTTCCTATCGCAAGCGAATAGTGTCAGCGAAAAACAGATGGCAAAAAAAAGTTGTAGGCTAGTTGTTTGGCTTCCGGTTGTCATTGATCGGTCTTCTTTGTGGTCGGTTGTGCTTTCTGTTCTTCTGCTGATTCTTGTTGGTGTCGAAACGGGTGATGCTATCCTGCCCTATTACATTATGAAAATCGGGTTCTGCATTCGACCCCCGTTGTGCAATGGATTCGGTAGATTCCGGTTCAACCAAGAAATCAACTTTCTCACCTTTCTTGTTTAGTGCTAAAATTTCTTTCACCCTCTCAACGGGAACCGCCGTAATATTTACAATGGTATGTGGATCGAAACTGAACCACATAACTCTTTTTAAGATATCGGTTTTTACATGGTGGGCTGTTCCATCCTTCGTTTCGAGAGGAATAATGCTCCGAGGAAAGTCCTTTTGAGCATCGAGGTAGTTGTCCAACTCATAGTTTAGGCAACACTTCAGTTTTCCACACTGCCCAGCCAATTTTTGAGGATTCAGTGAAATTTCTTGGTACCGTGCCGAGTTGGTAGTTACGGATACGAAGCTGGTAACCCAAGCCGAACAGCACAATTCCCGTCCACAAGAACCAATACCGCCAATGCGGCCAGCCTCTTGACGAGCACCAATTTGGCGCATCTCAATCCTAACCTTAAACTCCTCAGCCAATAACTTAATGAGTTCCCGAAAATCGACACGCTCGTCGGCAATGTAGTAGAAGATAGCTTTTGTTCTATCTCCTTGATATTCCACATCACCAATTTTCATATTCAACTTAAGCCTATTGGCAATTTGTCGCGAACGGATCATCGTAATGTGCTCGAGCCCAACGGCTTCTTCCCATTTTTGCATATCCAAGACCTTTGCCTTGCGGTATACCTTTTTTAAATCAGGTGCACTCATATCTGCACCAAACTTTAAAGCCTGAAAACGAACAAGTTCACCTGTGAGCGAAACAATTCCAATATCGTGACCCGGAGATGCCTCCACTGCTACGATATCGCCTTGCTCCAAATTTAGTTCGTTAGCGTTGCGATAGAATGCCTTTCGCGTATTCTTAAAGCGAACCTCTACCACGTCGAACTCCTTCCCCGTTTCCGGTAAATCCTTCAGCCAATCGTGAATAGCCAACTTGTGACAACCCTCTTTTTGCGTGCTTACAAGCTCTCCAATCTCATTTTCGGTATAGCCGCATCCTCGGCAGCAATCGGAACTATATGGTTTTGTCATTTGAAAATCTCCTGAAATACGTTGCTATATATTAAAATACCCATCGGACTTAACTGAATTTTCCGCTAAGGTACAGATCGTTGCTTAGGCTTTGTGCAAAAAAAAAACTTATTGAACGATGATTCTAACATACACTAATCCGCTGCAATTTGCAAAAGTAATTATTTTTTGGCGTTTATTAACTTTACAGCCTTCAGAACCAAATCGGTAAAAATAATTTTTCCATTACCATTCTGACCTATCTGCAAATAAGCGAGATTCAACTCTCGGTATAGGGATGCTGCCACGGTATCGTATATAAACGGTGCAAAGTTCTGAATAAAAGCCTCCTCGTTTTTTCCGGGAAAGGAAACATCCTTGGCACCCATATTTACCATTAAACTATCGCGGGTAAGCTTTTGCGCATACTCGAGAAAACTTTTTTGTCTCTCTCTTCCTAAACCGGCCATCTCCTCGGCCCACTCCATTAGTGAGAGGACATCCTTCTTGTAGGACAACCTCATCAACTGCTGAAAGGCATCAAACCACCCCTCGCTCTGAACACCCTCCACCGCCAACTGCTGTGCCAGGGTATAATTTCCATTGGAAATACGGGCAATTGAGCCCGCTTGCTGGGCGTCAAGACCAAACTTCAATGCAAGTGCCGATGCAAGATCACTGCGCTCAATCAATGGAACGTTTACCAGCTGCGTTCTGGAGAGGATCGTTTTAATTATTCGCTCGGAATTTTCCGAGACCAGCAGGAATATTGTCTTCTCAGGTGGCTCCTCAACCAGCTTTAGCAGCTTATTCGCCGACACCTCATTCATTCTTTCGGGAAGCCAAATAATCACCACCTTATATTCGGACTCAAAGGATTTTAATCGCAACTTCTTGATAATCTCTGAAGCCTCGTTCTTGCTTATATTCCCTTGCTTATTCTCTATTCCTATGTGCTCGTACCACTTACCTTCACTAAAGTAGGGCGATTTAAGCACCAACTCACGCCATTTTGCAATAAAATGATCGCTAACGGGATCCTTCTCTCCGTCCTTGCTGGTATTTACCGGAAAGGCAAAATGGAGATCGGGATGAATCAACTTTTGATACTTTTTGCAAGAATGGCAAATCCCACAAGAGTCATTTTCCCCTGGGTTTTCACATGCAACTAGCTGGGCATAGGCAAGGGCTAAAGCCAAATTCCCTGAACCCTCTTGCCCTAAAAAGAGTTGAGCATGTGGAATTCTACCCTCCTTAACGGTTGCAAGTAGGTGCTTTTTTATCTGCTCCTGTCCAACTACTTCGCTAAAAAACATTATTGCTTATTTTTGTTTTACGAGAATCATCACTAGCGTTCAAAGGTAGCAAAAAAAAAGTCCCGCTTCAGCGGAAACGATTCCGTAGTTTTTTTCACAAAACACGAAAGCGTTATTGGAGTAACAGTGGTTTTTTGCGTAACTTTACGCTTTAAACCCAGTTTGGAATATTTAGAACATAATTAACAAGAACTACCATGGCAACAATTCAGAACTACAACTTTGCCGGCAAAAAGGCAATCATTCGGGTCGACTTTAACGTACCTCTCAACAAGCAAACTTTTGAAGTTACCGACGACACCCGTATCCGCGGAACGTTACCTACTATAAATAAGATATTGAAGGATGGAGGCTCCGTAATCCTCATGTCGCACCTAGGACGTCCATCTGGTGTGGAAGCAAAATACTCCCTAAAACCCGTTATCTCCGTTTTATCAAAACTAATGGGCGGCAAGGAAATTAAATTTGCAGATGACTGCATGGGCGAATCAGCCAAAACACTATCGGCAAACCTAAAACCCGGTGAAATTCTCCTGTTGGAAAACCTTCGCTACTATGAAGAGGAGGAAGGGAAACCTCGTTTGCCCGAAACCGCTACCGAAGAGGAAAAAAAGATCGCCAAAGTCCTTGTTAAGGAAAAACAAAAAGCCTTTACCAAACAGCTTGCCAGCTATGCCGATTGTTACGTAAACGATGCCTTTGGAACTGCTCACCGTGCCCATGCATCCACCGCACTTATTGCACAATACTTCCCAGGGAACAGCATGTTTGGTTTCCTTATCGAAAGCGAACTAAATGCCATGGACATCGTCCTAAAAAAGGCTGAGAAACCATTTACTGCCATCATGGGTGGTGCAAAGGTTTCGGACAAGATCCTGATTATTGAAAACCTTCTTGACCGTGTCGACAACCTTATTATTGGTGGTGGAATGACCTACACCTTTATTAAGGCACAAGGTGGGAAGATTGGTAAATCGCTGTGCGAAGAAGATAAACTCGACCTTGCCCTTGAACTGCTGAAGAAAGCAAAGGAGAAAAACGTGAAGGTTTATCTCCCCGTTGATGCCGTTAATGCTGATGCTTTTGATGCTAACGCCAATATCCAAACCACCAAAATTGACCAAACACCAGACGGTTGGATGGGCCTCGATATCGCCGATGAATCGATTGCTATCTTCAGCAAGGTAATCGAAAACTCTAAGACCATTCTCTGGAACGGTCCGATGGGCGTTTTCGAAATGGATAAGTTTTCCAAGGGAACTACTGCTATTGCTCACGCCATTGCTAAGGCAACCGAAAAAGGTGCCTTTAGCCTTATTGGTGGCGGGGACTCCGTTGCGGCTATCAACAAAAACAAGCTTGCCGATAAGGTTAGCTATGTTTCTACTGGCGGTGGTGCTATGCTCGAGTATATGGAGGGTAAAGAACTACCAGGAATCAAGTCTATAAGGGGATAATTACACTCCCATTTTCACGTTGAAGCAAGGTTGAGCCCGTCTCAACCTTGCTTTTTTTCATATAAATGATCCCGTTCAACGACTAATCGATGCTCAAACGCTTTTCATCACATTTCAATTTCTACCTTTGCACCAAGCAAAAGTACTATGAACATAGATATACTAAAGGACGAAATATTCGAGATTCAGGACAATAATTCACCTGTTTTTGAACGAATTGCGCTTGATGTTTTTAACTTTCAAGCCAGCCACGTACCTATCTATGCACAATACCTGAATCACCTTGGCATCGACCCATCCAAGATTTCACAACTTACCGATATTCCTTTTCTTCCGGTAGAACTATTCAAATCGCAAAGGATTATTGCTTTGGGACTTCAGCCGGAAGTTGTTTTTATGAGCAGTGGAACTACTGGAATGGTACGGAGCCACCACTACGTTGCCAGTACCGACCTCTATAAACGAAGCTTTTTAAAAGCGTTTAAGCGCTTTTATGGTGAGCCATCCGACTATTGCATGCTTGCACTATTACCGTCTTATCTCGAAAGAGATGGTTCGTCGCTGGTTTACATGATGGACGAACTCATCAAGCAAAGTGAACACCCCGACTCCGGTTTTTACCTGCACAACATCGACGAGATGGCAAAAAAATTAACAGAGCTGGATGCCTCTGGCCGAAAGGTGCTGCTGATTGGTGTTACTTTTGCCTTACTCGATCTTGCAGAAAAGCATGAATTCAACCTCAAGAATACCATTGTAATGGAAACTGGTGGCATGAAGGGCAAGCGCAGAGAACTCCCTCGACCCGAACTGCACTCCATTCTGTGTCAGCGGATGGGAGTTAAGTCGATTCATTCGGAATACGGAATGACCGAGTTACTTTCACAAGGCTACTCTATCGGTGGTGGTGTATTTTCGACCCCACCATGGATGAAGGTTCTTATTCGTGACACTAACGATCCATTTTGCTATAACGCTAGTAGCCAATCGGGAGGTATTAATGTTATTGACTTAGCCAATCTATACTCCTGCTCATTTCTTGAGTTAAAAGATCTTGGGAAGTTAGATGCAAAGGGTCAATTTGAAGTCCTCGGCCGCTTCGACAACAGCGATATTCGCGGATGCAACCTGCTCATGGCTGAATAGACTCAACGTTTCGGCCTTACTACAAATCATTTGATTATTCCCGTTTTACTACAGTTTCGAAAACCCATTTTTCCAAGATTTTTAAACCAAGAGTAAATATTCTTCCAAGATTTTTTTTAAACATCGAGCAATATTCCTACATTCACGAAAAATATATCACTATGCTGCTCGATAATTTTTCTACATGGTGGCAAGGGTTGGAGTTATTGTCCAAGATTTACTGGTTAATTACCATTCCCTTCTCAATCCTATTCGTAATTGAACTGGTGATGGCCTTCTTTGGCGCTGGTTCCGATTCTGGTGGATTTGATGCAAGCGGAGATGCCGATGCGTCGATTGACATTGATGATGGAATTTCCTTCCAGCTGATTACCCTCAAAAATTTGGTTGCCTTTTTTACCATTTTTGGCTGGATCGGCCTTGCCTGTATCGACAGTCAACTCAGCATCCCCACCACCATTATTATTTCCACTACGTGTGGCCTATTAATGATGATACTTATGGCGAGTATTTACTATTTTATGGGGCGACTTTCCGAAAGCGGCAATCTCGAAATCAATAGGGCAATTGGCGTAAAAGCAACCGTTTATCTTCCAGTTCCACCAAGACGACAGGGTGCAGGGAAAATACAAATTAAGTTGCAAGGACTAAGAACCTTGGACGTAGTGACCGATGAAGAGGAGACTATCCCAACTGGATCTCTTTGTGAGGTGGTCGGAATCCTTTCGGATGAAATACTCCTCGTAAGAAAACTTTAAAAACCAAATACAATAACTATGAGTCAGTATCTAGTAATTGCAATAGTGGGAGGTATTCTCTTTGCATTCCTCCTAATTGTTTCTCTATTCAAACGCTACAAACGATGCCCTTCGGACAGGGTATTGGTGGTTTACGGAAAAGTAGGCCGCAGTTTATCCGACGAGGCTCGATCCGCCAAGTGTATTCACGGAGGTGCAGCCTTTATATGGCCTGTTATTCAGGACTATGCATTCCTGAACCTCACCCCACTTTCCATTGAAATAAACCTCACAAATGCGCTAAGCCAGCAAAACATCCGTGTGGACGTTCCTTCCCGCTTTACCGTGGGTATTTCGACCGAATCTGGTGTTATGGAAAATGCAGCAGAGCGCTTGCTGGGTTTAAACCAAGAGGAAATCAACAACCTCGCCAAGGATATCATTTTTGGACAACTCCGTCTGGTGGTGGCTACCATGGAAATCGAGGAAATTAACAACAACCGCGACAAGTTCTTGGCTGCTGTTTCCTACAACGTGGAGGCCGAGCTCAAGAAAATTGGTCTCAAGCTTATCAACGTTAACGTAACCGACATCAACGACGAGAGCGGATACATACAAGCTCTTGGAAAAGAAGCTGCTGCTAAGGCCATCAACGATGCAAAGAAGAGCGTTGCAGAAAAGGTTCGCGACGGTTCTATTGGAGAGGCAAATGCTATGCGCGACCAGCGTGTTCAAGTTTCCAGCGCCGATGCTACTGCCGTAGAGGGAGAAAACTTGGCGAAGATTACCATTGCCAACTCCAACGCTACCCGACGTGAAAAGGAAGCTGAAGCCGAACGTAAAGCCGTAGCCGCCGAAAAGGTTGCAAAGGCACAGGCGCTCGAGGAAGCTTACGCTGCTGAAAAGCTCGCCGAAAATTCGCGTGCCAACCGTGAACAAGCTACCCAGAATGCCGATATCATTATCCCTGCTACCATTAACAAGGAGAAGATTGAAATTGATGCAGAAGCCCTTGCCGAGCAAATCCGACGTCAAGCGCGTGGTGAGGCCGATGCTATCTTCATGAAAATGGAGGCACAGGCTAACGGTTTACTCGAAATCCTCAGCAAGCAAGCTGCCGGTTTCGAACGCCTCAACAAGGCAGCCGGTAACTCCAAGGATGCCGTTATGATGATGATTGCCGATAAGCTGCCCGAACTGGTTAAAATCCAAGTGGAGGCCGTTAAGAACCTCAAGATCGATAAGGTTGTGGTTTGGGACAATCTCGCCTCTGGTAAAGATGGAAAAACACCTGCCACAGCAAACTTCCTTTCGGGTATGCTTGGAGCTATTCCACCATTCCAGGAACTATTCAAAATGGCCGGCATGGAACTTCCCGACTATCTCCATGGAAAAAAGATAGAGGACGGTAAAGCTGAGGTTATTGAGGAACCTAAAAAAGAAGAGAAAAAAGAAAAGAAGGATAAACCCGAAGCATAATTCGGCATCAAAGAAATAGTCAGGCTACCGATCCGTTTGTTTCCATTGTTTTCATGGCTGTGAAAATCAAAAGAAATTGGATTGGTAGCCTGACTTTTTTATGCCCAATCAGAAAGTTTATTGAAAGATAATAGGAACAATAAACGCTACGTTTACCGCCTTACCGCGCTGCTTGCCTGGAGTCCACTTGGGCATTTCCGAAACAACTCTAACCGCTTCTTTGTCCAACGAAGGCTCAAGACTTCTAGCAATCTTTACGTTTTCAACCTTACCTTCGCTATTTACAACAAATGAAACATAAACGTTCCCCTTTATACCATTTGCCTTTGCTGCTTCAGGGTATTTTAGTTGCTTCTGAAGATATGATCTAGCATGTTCAATACCTTTACCTTCGAATTCAGGCATATTTTCTACTATAGAGAAAACCTCGTCATCCACCACTTCCGAAGGTGCTTTCATTTCTGGCTGATTTAACTCAAACTGACCCATGAAAAACAATACCGCACCCATATTGAAAGGTTTACTTAAGCCATTTGTTACGGTCAAATGGTAAACTGCAGTTGTTTTAATATCATACATCTGCTTTGTTACTTTACCATCAACCTCAATCTTACTTTTTATCTCTGTTATTATTCCGTTGACGTCTGTAGTATAAAGAGTTAATGTTGTGGGCGTTGAAATATTTGCATCTGAGGAACTTGCTATACAGTATGTATTCCCGCCAGTAAGAACTAGGCTATGCTTTCTCAACTCTGTAGGTTGCAATTTCTCAAAAGAGAAGTCTTTCAGAAAACCTCCACCAGGAACAGATTTATTGCAAATCTGAATTAACTCCTGGGTTGTAATCTGTTGAAGTTTCTCACTACTTCTAAAATTTATAGCTGGCTCTTCTACCTGAAGTCTTAGCGATTGATTCATTAGAGAAATAGGCTCTACCAATTCAGTCACACGTTCTGTAAACTCAACGGATTGCTGCTGTTTTGGGTTTTCTGAACCAACAACAACTTTTTCAATGGAAGTAATGATTTTAGAAGGATTAAATCCCTTTTCCTTAGCATACACATAGTTTGCCTCCACCTTCAATGAAAACATTGCAAATAGAACCACAGCAATAGGAATGGAAAGCAGAAATTTATATCTCCGGTTTCCTTTGTTATATTTTTTTGAAATCATAGCGAATCGTCGTTTAGATAGTTTAGCACTGAATGAACTCGAAAGAGTTGGCATGTTGGCTGCGGTAATGCAGTCCAGCAGCAAGCGCTTATAGCTTAACTGATCGGCTCCACCTTGTATCACGCACCTGTCGGCCAGGTATTCGTGAACCTCATGGAGTGAATCCCGAAGCAGGTAGCTAATAGGGTTGAACCACTGGAAAACAATAAACAATTCAGCAACAAGCAGGTCGAGAGAGTGCAGCTGGCGTGCATGTACCTGCTCGTGAGCAATCAACAGGTGACGGTCTGCACGCTTAAAATCGTTTTCGGCCATTACCACAATACCGAAAAAAGAAAAGGTTTGTGGGTATGCGTTCGAAATCAATACAACTTTTCCATTTACAGTTTCGCGACGAGAGTTTCGCGAGACAGAAAGAACGAACTGGAGCAAAATAAGCAGCAATCGAAGTAGCATGCAACCAGTAATTGCCAAATATACAATCCCCACCATTTCGGACAGTGAGAGTGACTGTTCAAGAATGATAGGAGTTACTCCCATCGATTGGCTGCTCTCGAGAACAGCAACCGATGGGGCAACCTCATGCATTACTACATTTTGAATAATGGTGATCGTAATAAAAGGAATGATTATAGAAACCAGCATAGATAAAAGCAAAAAAGTTCTATTGGCGCCAAAGTGCTGCTCCTTACGCAAAACAAAGCGATAAAAGCCATAAAGCATGGCTGCGCTAAAGGCTGCCTTTAGCGGCAAAAATACTAGGCTAACTAGATCCATTTGCTTCTTCTGTTTTTCGTTTCTGTATCTCCTTTTCTATGAGTTCCTTCATCTCTTCCAACTCGCTCAAGCTAACCTTGCTGTCGGCTGCAAAAAACGAGGCAAAGCGCCTAACCGAGCTGTTGAAATGCTTACTCAAAACGCCCCTGAAACATTGCCAGGCATACTCCTTCTTCGTGGCCAAAGGAAAATACTGGTAATTCTTACCAAAGGCGGTATATCCTACCAGTTCCTTTTTTTCAAGAATTCTTACAATGGTCGAAACCGTTGTGTATGCAGGCTTTGGTTCAGGAAATTCATCCAAGATATCTCTTACGAAAGCTCTCTCCAACTTCCATAAGTATTCCATTACTTGCTCTTCTGCTTTTGTCAACTCTTTCATATCTCAAATGTAACTATGTTTTATAGTTATACAACTATATTTTATAGTTATTTTAAATAAAAATCACAACTATTTGTTTATTAGTTTTTTATAGAAGGCTAATTTCCGTAGTATGTCGAAAGTCGTTTCTTAAAAACCCGCTCGTTGGCCTCGTTAATTGCCTTAATAAATCCGGTAATGCGGGCTGTTCGGTGATCAACTTCTTGCTGATCGATGTCATCAGCATCTTTAAACACAATTTGATCGATACGATACCCCTCAGCATTGAGGCTCATAGCCACAGCGGCGTTGAGATCGTCGAACATAACAACGGATGGAAGATTGTTGGCTGAATACTGTGAAATTGCATTTAGCACCTTTGCTTTGATGAACTTTATTTGAGACTCACCAAGGTATTTTGAGCCGAGAAGCAACCTGATAATGTCTATTTTGGCCACCTCTTTTTTATTACCCTTAGTTTTCATAATAAGGTAGCCCTTTTCGTTAGTGGCAAGAAATACTTCTCTAAAGTCGGCAGGAAGTACCATGATATCACGATGTTCGTTGTTTTTCTTTTGAGCCTTAAACTCCTTTTGAGCCACTTTCTGATTGTCTGGAATAAAATGGCTCCACTTACGCGTCCGCTTAAACGACTCGGTCATAGGGTTAGGTTTCCATTTGGAGGGTGGTCGCTGCATAATGGGATCGGATAAGTTAAGGTGCCCCGATTCCAGAGCATACATTATGCAGTTAATGAAATGAATATACCCACCACCTAGGCTTAAGTGAAGTGCAGACCATAACGTTTGATTGCTCGATTTAAGGGTTGTATCCGTTACAGCGCTATCCATCGCGATCTTCTTTTCTTTTAGCGCATTAATAAACTCCTGGTCGAGTGAAACCGGGTAGTATGTTGCTTCCGATTGCGAGATAGCATCCTGCACCGATCCGCTATGCTGAAGCGCCTTTACATCCAACACCTGACTAGTATCGTTCGAAAGCCGCACCTGTAGCTTAAAATCGGGAGTCCACCTCATCTCCATTACCGTTTGGGCTTGCAGCGCAGCAGTTCCAAGAACAACAATCGCGAATACTATCAGTCTTTTCATTTTCAACCAGTTATTTAAATGACTCAGATACCAAATTTAGGTAACAAGAACGGTATTCGCAACATAAACTACGGTATATTCGACGAAAAAAGGCGTTCACTTGAACGCCTTTTTTTACATTAACCTTTACATCAAATAGTTTAAGGAGCTGGATATCCTACCGTTTGGGTAAAAACCACATGCTTATTCTCTGGTAAAGAAAGTAGCGTTTTCAGTTCCTCCCTGTCGAACATACCCCGAACAACTGTTCCCAAGCCTGCCGAGGCACAGTATAAGTATATGTTCTCCGAGATAAACCCAGTATCAGTTCCGGCATACATGGCAAGCATCTCCGCTGGACGGTCATTCATCTTCGAATAATCCGCAACATATATTAAATTCACTGGAGCATTGGCCACAAAATCCTGCGAACCAGTCTTTGCCCGAATATCTCCTGCCAAAATAGGGATTAGCAAATTTGCCTTGGGCTCATATCGGTAAGTCCCACTTTTGAGAGCAACATATATGTCAACCTCCTGCCAATTCATGGCGCTTGGTGAGGTTCGCTTTCCACTTTCGGGTCGCGATATGCCACAGCCCGCCCAAAGCAGGTTGGAGAGCTCTTGCATCGACAACTCCTGAACTGTATAGCTACGAGTTGATTTTCGCATTTTTAATACCTCCATTAGGGGTTTTCCGCCAACGGTTTGAGGTGCAGGTAGCTTAATTGTATCCATACTTTGCGAAAAGCCTACTAGTGAGTATACCGAGCAAAAGAAAAAACAAATCAGTTTTAACTTCATAACAATCATTAAATTATAAACCTAATACCTTTTTTATATCAGCTGGTATTGCATTTTTATGAACCATTATGGCAACAGTAAAGCGTTTTACATATGGCTGACTCATGTAAAACAAACCGCCCCAAGCATTTGAATCCTTTGCCCATGAGTTTTTAATAATGTAGAAGGTAGCGCCAGTTTGGTCTTTAGCCAAGCCAACCAAGTGCATCAAATGATCGTCGGTAAGGGTGGTATTATCAAAAGCAGCTGCACGATCGGCATCAGTAATAAGTTTCTCAGCAATAGGGCTATCGCCGTTAAAGAGCGCTTTTTTCTTATCTACGCTCGACATATTGCTCCACTTTGCCATTTCAAGACCGGCTACCTCTTTTGTATTCTCATCGGGAACAACTGCTAATCCCTTGCCATGCGAAAAGCCTGTATTTCCTACATCCCCATCCCAACATACGGTGTAGCCTTTTGCCACTGCGTTCTCTATAATCTTAATAATATCATTTATTGGAAGGTTGTAGTACTGACCGTTGGACCAGTTATCAGCAATTTCGAGCATTACCTTTGTATTGTATGGGTAATTCGAAAAGGAGGTTAACTCAATGTAATCGTCTGGATTAAAACCATTGGCATCGCGAAAAGATGCAGGAGTATAGTTTTTTCCGTTATACGAAAACGAAGTAACATCTTGTCCTAGGTATGCGTCAAGAATTCCCTTTAACCCCGGTAGCCAAGCTGTAGATAGTTGCCTGTTGGGGTTTTTATTAATTGCTTCCAAAAATCCAGTCATACCCGCAGTGAGTTCGCCATGCACATGCTCCTTCTCACCATAGTTTAAGCCTGGAAATATTGCGTCAGGAACCATACCCTTGGCTTTAATGGTGTTCATAACATCGTGCGCCTGGCCACCTTCCGAGAAGTTTGCTGTTCCATTTCTACGAACGTAAGAAACACCTTTTTGAAGGTATGCATCCTTCACAAAAAACATTTCAGAAAGATCAACCGAAGGCTTGCCCATTCGAAGCAATTCAGACTCAACAAAAGAGGTAGTTGCGTAGCTCCAGCAAGTGCCTGTCCTATTTTGACTTTTTACATCGGTATAAGGAAGCCGAACCTCCTTTGTAAACTTATATCCAGCAACACGAACAGTATCCTGCGCCTGAACATTTATAAAGAATAAAAGAGACAGAGAAAGAAAAAGTAGTTTACCAATCTTCATAATAGTAGGTTTTAAATAATTGTTTGACAAGACTCAACGAATTAAGCTTAATTTCCTTTGATAAAGATCGGAAATTTGTCTGAAAAAAAAATTCACTATATTGCCCCCGAATTAACATAGGTAAATGCGCAGGGCACGAGTCTTTTTGGCTATAACAGCCTACATTGTTTTTATCGAGAAATACATTTCGAAATCCTTTATTGCACTTTTTGGGTCCAAACCTAAGAGCAAAAAAGAGGGTAAAGATTCGCGTACCTTTAATTCCACCAGTATTCCCGTACAAATTTTTATCAGCAACCGTTTTTTTACACCACAAAAAATGGTCTGCAACCTAGGCTTGGTGAACGGTTTTTTCGACCGACACCTAAGAATCTGATAGCCATCAATTAAACAAACTGCAGCTTCATGGGTTACTGTGAAGTTGTTGTATTGCATTTCAAATTCTAACTACAAATCTAAACCATTTACTATGAAGAAAGGTCTACTTTTCTTTGCAGCTACGCTGCTAAGCGCCCCTATTTTTGCAGGGGGAATTTTGACAAATGCCAACCAGAGTGCAGCCTACTTGCGAATGATTGCAAGAGATGCTTCCACCCAAATAGATGCTGTTTACTACAATCCAGCTGGACTTATAAAACTTCAAGATGGATTTCACTTATCGCTTAACAACCAAACCCTCTTTTCAAAGAGAACGATCGAAAACAAGTACCCTCTGCTAAATGAGTCTAAGTATATTGGTGATGTAACTGTTCCGTTTTTCCCTGGTATTTACGCAGCCTACAAAACGGGCGATTGGGTTTTCTCCTTTGGATTTAATCCAAGTGCTGGTGGTGGAACTGCCAGTTATGGTGCCGGGTTGCCAAGTTTTGAAATTCCATTCTCGGGAATACCAGCATCATTAACTGCAAGTGGAATACCAACTACCGCCTATACCGCCGATATCAAATTTGATGGGACTTCAATTTTCTGGGGTACCCAAGTTGGAGCTTCCTACAAAATTAACGATATGTTTAGCGCATACGCAGGTGTTAGAATGATTAATGCGGTAAACACCTATGAAGGTGAATTGAAAAACATCCGAATTAATCCAACATTTGCCCCACTTGGATTAAACGGAACATCGTTTGTTAAAGCAACTGAATTCTTTACAAACATGGCTTCAATGTTTGGTAGTTTAGCAGGTATTGATGAATCATTACAACCCCTTATTAACGGAGGGGGATCAGCCCTAACCCTTGCTCAAGCACAGACTGCAAATTATCTTACACCAGAACAAGTTGCTTCAATATCAGGTGGTTTCGCATTGATAAATCCAAGCATCGATCCGTCAACCCTTAACATTGCCCAAATACAAGGAGCTTATGCAGCAGCCTCTCCAACTCTTTTAGGCAAACAAGCTGCAATGGCTACAAATGCTTCAAACACACAAGACCAAACGGTTGATGTTAAACAAACAGGGACTGGTTTCACACCCATTATTGGCGTAAATATCACTCCAAATGATAAGATTAACATCGGTATAAAATATGAGTTCAAAACAACACTTGAACTCACTAACGATACAAAAAAAGATGTTGTAACCAACATGTTTCCTAATGGTGCAAAATTCAGAAACGATATACCTGCAATTCTTTCAGTAGGTATAGACTACAAAGTTTTACCTGACTTAAAACTCGCCGCAGGTTTACACCACTACTTCGATAAGGATGCTAACTGGGAAGGCAAGGAAAAATTTGTTACCGACAATCTTTATGAACTCTCCTTTGGTATGGAGTATAACGTTAATGAGAAGATACTATTTAGCGCTGGATATCTTTATGCTCAAACCGGAGTCGGACAAGGTTACCAAACAGACATAAGTCACAGTTTATCATCCAGCAGCGTTGGATTCGGTGGTGCATTTAAGGCAAGCGAAATGCTTACAATAAACCTCGGAATCTTATATACTCAATACGTTCAAAGTCAAAAAGACATTACTTATACCAACTTTGGTAGTGTTAAAGAGACCTACAACAGAAACAACATAGGCTTTGGAATCGGATTCGATTTTCACTTCTAAAAGAAAATATGATCATAAAAAAAGAGTTCCGAAATTCGGAACTCTTTTTTTATGGCTTCAATATGTTACTTTGCTTTTTTTACCTCATAGTAGGAAAATGAAAAATCGGCCATTTCCGAAAGTTCTTCCCCGGCCTCTTTCAGCTCTTCGTCATCCTCATCGTAGTACCAGTTAACCATTACTGGAAATTTTATGGCATGGATGGCATTTATATGAGTTATCATGTCGAAAATAAACTTTGCCGAAGAGGAATTAAAATAAATTAGCCGAAAGTTGAATGCGATTGGTTTGGAAATGCTTGGACGATTAGTGGATAACTCAACCACGAACTGTTCCAACCACTTTAGAATTGGTAGGTAGAAGTCGCGTACATTTTCAGGACGAGAGTAGCCGGATATATCGAACGTCATAGCAATGTGATCAAATTTCACTTCGGGTGAAACGTTTGTTCCCTTAAGTTTAAGCACTTCCATTCGGCAACTGATTTTAATCGAGCCACTTTACACGATGGGTTAAATTTAGAAAAAAAAACGTTCCGATTTCAATTAATATTTATTTTCACTACTGTCCGACAAAAAGATTCCAGTTGAAACGTTAGTTGAATAAAAATAAGGGGCTACTCCCCGAAGGTTTCACCCCGATGTTGTAGATTTGTTTTGCGAAAAAAAACACAACATGGGCAAAAATACAGAAATAAAATTAGTCGGACAGCCGATTTTCAAACAAGCCATCAACTTAATCGATGCCATTAATGTCAGCAGCTTGGTGAAAAAGCATGGTGCAGACCATTACTATAAGACGTTTAAGGCAAAACCCCAGCTGGT